>CABMPA010000085.1 GCA_902388315.1 uncultured Megasphaera sp.
ATTTATTGATATGATATATCCCGTCAATTGAACAGGCGATGAGATTCTGTGAATCCCTCCGGCACGGACCCTGAGGGCAAAAAAGTCTATCGTCATGATAGTGGAGAGGGGCTTCGCGTTCGCGGTGCCCCTTTTTGGTTGCGCAGGTCCATTTTTCGCTTATAGTGTGATATAATGAAGCTGAATCGAACGAAAAGGGAGGGGATTCTATGAGCACCTTGACCCGGACAGCCCCGGTGTGGCCGCGATTCTTTTCCTTGATGGATACGGAAGGGATAACGCCTGTCCATGCCGGATATGGGCGCTGTGTCCAGCAATATTTCCACAGCCTCTTTCCGCACCGGCAGTGGAAAGTATTTCACGATCCCAATGGGACGCCGCTGGCTGTCGACGTTGAAATCCTGTACCCGACCGTTGAAGAACCTTTTTATTTGCTCCATACGATGGGCATGAGTGCCGTGCCGATGCATTATCCATCTGGTGAATTTGTGACCGGGAAAGAGGGCTATAGTGAGCTTTGCCTTATCTTGCCGGCAGACTGGCCTTTCCGCAAGGACCGGGACATTTCCCTGGCCGATGAACAGGCCTGGCCCATCTGGCTGCTCATGGAATTAGGGAGGTTCCCTCACGTCCATGATATGTGGATGTCTTATGGATTCCTCCTGCCCAATACGGAGGCTAATGAGCCGTTTTCCGCTGATACGGACTTATCCGGACTGGTCATCGTCCAGTTCGAGGGACAGCTGGGCGGCGTGGAGATGCCTGACGGTACAGCTGTCGAATTGCTCATGCCTATTTTGTTGTATAAGGAAGAAATGGATTTGTGCAACGACATCGGCGTCGATGCCCTTGTCGATGCAGTAGTAGATGAAAGTGGCGGTTCTTTTTTACTGGATAAGGACCGGCCGAATGTCGGCCTTGGCGATTATTCGTGTACAGGAATCCCACTGCGATAAAGAAGGGGGTAAGTGCCAGTGATTACCAGTACGACGACCCTTGTCCCAGATAATCCGGCGGCGGCTTATGCTGCGTATCGGCAGGCTGCATCAGCCGTCTTTTTAGCGGGAACACAGGGGTTGAAATATAAAAAAGATCATTATGACCTGGCTGTTGATTTATCGAAAGCCGGCCTGACCTATATCGACGAACGGGCCGATGAAATCGTCATCGGGGCCATGACGCCTTTGTGGCAGATCAAGATTTCCCAGGCTATCCAGAATTTTGCCGGCGGGGCCATCAGTAAGGCCATCAGCGACGTGGCCGATAAGAATGTCCAGCGCTATGGTACGTTGGGCGGCGTCATTTCCGGGAAAGCGCCTTTTTCCGTCCTCTTGCCGATCCTCCTGTCTCTCCATGTCGATGTACAGCTCCAGGACAAGGGGTGCATGAGCCTTGATGACTACTTGCACTGCCCGCCTATGGGTGAACTGGTGACGGGGATTTCCATTGCTCGGGAAGATGTCTATACGGCGTATAAAGCCTATCGCAAGCTGCCTGTCGATGAACCGTATCTGGTCGGTGCCGTAGCCATGCGGGATGATTCGTGGCGCATCGTCGTCGGTGGCCGTCCAGGCATTGCTGCCATTGCCCGTTCAGCGAGTGAAGAACTGACGGAAAAGGGCATGGCCGTCAAAGAAAATGTGGCCCATCTGGCCAGTGAAGAACTCGATTTCGGCAATTTCGGGACCTGCTCTGAAGGTGAACGGCGGGCCCTGACCATCGAAATGGTCCGCAGCCTCATCAAATCGGCGTGGAAAGGCTATAATCGTTATGTTGTGAAAAAGTGAATTCCATAAGGGGGTACTTTCATGTTTGAAGATAATCGTTGGCGACGTATGTTAAAACCTGGCATTACGGCTATTGTCGGTGCCGGTGGCAAGACGACCGTGTTGGAACGGCTGGGCACCTATGGCCACGGTGGTCATCTGCCGATCATGGTCAGCAGCATTGTTCCGATGGACAGCACGCGTGTCGATAATGTCGAACCCTTTGACGTCATCTGTACGGAAGATATGGAAAAAGGCGAAGCCTTCTGCGCTGAACGCATTGCTGCCGGCCATGTCCCGGCCTGGTTCGCCGGCCTCGACGACCAGGACCGCTATGTCGGGCTCGACCCCAAGGTCATCGATGACATCAAGATGCGCCATCCAGCCTGGTATATCCTCATCGAAGGCGATGCTGCCGGCAATAAGTGGCTCAAAGCTCCGCTGGCAGACGACGTGCCCCTGCCGAATACCTGTGACACCGTCATCGGCGTCCTCAATCTACAGATGTTGGGCAACGTCATCAGCGATGAAAAAATCGAAGGCGTCGAAACGGCAGCGGCTATCATGGGCCGTCCCTGTGGTGCCGTCATCACACCGGCCATGCTGGCCAAGCTCATCAAGCATCCCCGCGGCTTATTCCGTGGCGTGCGCTGCCCGCGGATTCTCTTCTGTACGGGCTATAATGCCGTTCAGCACCGCATGACCGAGGCCCTTCTCGACGATTTGGAAGACTTCGATTTGACAGCCAGCGTCCTGGCTGATGGCTATCGGGAAACGTGCACGATACGCCAGTATATTCGCTATGGTAATGTCAAAAAGAAACGGATGTAAGCAAAAATGAAACAAAAAGGCAGACTGTTTTTGGGATGTATCTTACTTTTCTTTCTGGCTTCGCTGGGACTGTTCCTGAATTTCGACCGCGACCGCGTCATGGCGGCGGCTGAATCCCGGCATATCCCGGTCCCGCAGATTTTGTCCAGCAAGCCCGATGTAGCCTTTGTCGGCGATGATTTCTCCCTGCCTCCTGTCGATAATGATAAGCCTGTCTATGACAAATATACGACCCGGCAGCGCCAGGAAAAGGGACTGCCCACGACATACGGCAAGACGCGGGATTATTATTATGGTGATAATGTCGTCTATCTGACCTTTGACGACGGACCGAACGATAAGAATACGTCACGCATTTTGGACATCCTGAAGAAAGAAAATATTCATGCCACCTTCTTTCTGACGGGTCAGAATGTCGTCCGCTATCCCGATGTGGTCAAGAAAATATACCAGTCCGGCAATGCCATCGGTGTCCATTCGTATACCCATGATTATAAGAAAATATACGTTTCGCCGAAAGCCTACACGGATGAACTCTTGCAGACAGAAGAAGAAATTTATAAGGTACTCGGTGTCCGTCCCATCATTTCCCGCGCTCCAGGTGGTACGGAAGGGCACTTCACCAAGGACTTCTGGACGGCTATCAACCACATCGGCTACATCGAAGTCGGCTGGAACGCCCTGACCGGTGATGCCGACGGGACGGGCAAGACGGCTGATAAAGAAGTGGAAAACATCAAGCAGCAGCTGCAACTGCGGCCTTATCTCCATCGCCACCTGGTCATCCTCATGCACGATGCCTATGGCCATGGTGCGACTGTCGATGCTCTGCCGGACATCATCCATCTCCTGAAGGCCCAGGGTTATACGTTCCGCGTCGTCACGACGGCCATTCCGCCTTCCTGGTAAAAGCATGGATGATATGTAAAAATAGTATACAGTATATCCGTTGGTAAAACGATTGTCCACGGGGATTCTCATATATATACAGAGAATCCCTGTTTTTTTGTCTTGACAATATTCTCCCTGAGGTATACAATGACGACAACGAATTTTTAAAAAGTTGTACAAGGAGATTCCTATGAATACGTCATTCTTACATCAGGTAATTGAATACGTCTTTACTTATTTTAGCTGGGGCTACCTGTATTTTAGCGCTGGCTATTTTTGCTACGACAAATTCAATATGACCGATGCAAGCATGAGGAGACTCCCACCTATTCTGAAGACGGCCGCGGCCGCCTAAGGAAGACGCGAGGGAAAGGCGATAACTGAGAATCTTAGGAGCAGGCTCATGTGAGCCTGCTTTTTTTATTACTGAAACGGAGGAAAATGAAGTTATGATTATCGTATTGAAAGCCAACACACCGAAAGAAGAAGCGAAGCAGTTAATTGATCAGATTAAATCCAAGGGCCTCCAGGTCGATATCAGTAAAGGCGCTCGTCAGACCGTCATGGGCCTCGTCGGCAACACCGACGTCATTGATGTCGAACAGCTCCAGGGCTACGAATGTGTCGATAAGGTCATGCGCGTCGAAGTCCCGTACAAACGGGCCAGCCGGGCTTTCCATCCCCAGGATTCGGTCATCCCCGTCGGCAACAGCGGTGTCACCATCGGCGGCAAGAAACTGGCTGTCATCGCCGGTCCCTGCTCGATTGAAACGCCGGAGCAGATCGAAGGCGTTGCCTGCGACGTCGCCAAAGCCGGTGCCAACATCCTTCGCGGCGGTGCCTTCAAACCGCGTACTTCGCCGTACTCCTTCCAGGGGTTAGGCAATAAGGGCCTCGACATGCTCCGCGATGCCGGCCGCAAAGCCAAACTTCCGGTCATTACGGAAATCATGTCGGCCGATAAGCTGCCGGTCTTCCTCGAAGACGGCGTCGACATCATCCAGATCGGGGCCCGGAACATGCAGAACTTCGACCTCCTCAAAGCCGTCGGCAAGACGCGCAAACCGGTCCTCCTCAAACGGGGCTTGAGCGCGACCATTGAAGAATGGCTCATGTCGGCAGAATACATCATGTCTGAAGGTAACCCCAACGTCATCCTCTGCGAACGAGGCATCCGTACTTTTGAAACGTACACCCGCAATACGCTCGATTTGAGCGCTATCCTGGCTGTCAAACGTCAGAGCCACCTGCCTATCGTCGTCGATCCCAGCCATGCGACAGGCAAGCGCTGGATGGTGGCCGACCTGGCCAAAGCCGCTGTTGCAGCCGGTGCTGACGGGTTGATGATCGAAGTCCATAACAATCCGGATAAGGCATGGTGCGATGGGGCCCAGTCGATAACGCCGGCCATGTTCGCCGACCTTATGGATTCGCTCCGCAAACTGGCGCCTGTCGTCGGCCGGGAAATATAAGGAATACAGGGGGAGACAATCATGGATAAGGAAGCTAGTGGTTTTAATACGGAACAGACCGTGGCCATCATCGGCCTGGGCCTCATCGGCGGTTCCTACGCCCGCGGCCTGCGGCGCATCGGCGTCCGGCATATCATCGCCGTTGATCCCGATGAAAAAGCCCTCCAGCAGGCTAAGCAGGAAGGCATGGTCGATGAAATCTATACGGCAGGCAATGAAGCCTTGAAGCAGGCGGGCCTGGTCATCTTTTGTACGGCTGCTGATGTGATGATACATTTCCTGGCAGAGAATAAAGCCTTTTTTGCACCGGGAGCCGTCTTGACGGACGTAGCCGGTATCAAAGGGGATACAGCGACGGCCATTGCCGCCCTTCTCCCGAAAGGCGTTGATTTCGTACCCGGTCATCCCATGGCAGGCCGTGAAGGCCGGGGGTATGCTATGGCCAGTGCGGACATCTTCAACGGTGCCAATTACATCCTCGTTCCCATGGAAGGCAATGACGAAGACCATATCCTGGCCGTGAAGAACATGGCTATGGCTCTTGGCTGCTCTCACGTCGTCCGCGTGACGCCGGAAGACCACGACCGCTTCATCGCTTATACCAGCAGCCTGCCTCACGTCCTGGCGACGGCCCTGGTCAACAGCGAATCCATGAATACGCTGACCAAGTATTTTGTAGCCGGCAGTTTCCGTGACGGGACGCGGGTAGCCGACATCAATGCGCCGCTGTGGACGAAGCTGTTCTTATCCAATAAAGACAACCTCTTATATGAAATAAACCGCTTCAGCGCAGCCCTGCAATCTTTCTCGACGATGCTGGCCGAAGAAGATGCCCAAGGGATGACCCGTTTTTTACAGCAAGCCGCCATGCGGAGAAGGGAATTAGTTCATGAAACACATTCACGTTGAGTTAGGAAAAGATTCTTATGATATCCATATTGAAAATGGCCTCCTCGACCGGGCTGGCGATTATATCCGCAATCTGACGAAATCGCGGACCCTGGCCGTCATTACCGATTCGAACGTCGATGCCCTGTACGGACAGCGGCTGGAAACGGCCCTGACCGGCTCCGGCTTCCGTGTCCACCGGCTGGTCTTCCCGGCCGGGGAAGAACACAAATGTGCAGCGACCCTCCTCGACCTCTATCAGCAGCTTTCTGACGTCGGTATCACCCGCAGCGATTACGTCATCACTTTTGGTGGCGGCGTCACCGGTGACCTCGGCGGGTTCGCAGCAGCGACTTTCCTGCGCGGCGTTCCCTTTATCCAGATTCCGACGACCATCATCTCCCAGGTCGACAGCAGCGTCGGCGGTAAAGTCGGTATTGACCTGCCCAGCGGTAAGAACCAGGCCGGTAACTTCTACCAGCCCAAAGGCGTCCTCATTGACCCGGACCTCTTACAGACCTTGCCCAAGCGCTTCATCCATGACGGTATGGGTGAAGTCATCAAATACGGCTGTATCCGTGACCTGGCCCTCTTTGAACTCTTGGAAAAGCTCGATGACCAGTCCATCTTTGACCATTGGGAAGAAATCATCGAACGCTGCTGTAAGAGCAAAGCCGATCTCGTCGAACGGGACGTCCTCGATATGGGCGAGCGCATGATGCTGAACTTCGGCCATACCATCGGTCACGCCATCGAAGGCTGTTACGGCTTCGGCCACTATACCCACGGCGAAGGCGTCGCTGCCGGCATGTCCATGCTGACTGGCGTCACCGAAGCCATGGGGCTGACGAAAGCCGGGACGACGGCGCGGCTGCGCAAGGTCCTCGAGCAGTACGGTCTGCCGACCGATGTCGATGCGTCGGCAGAAGACCTCATCCCTTACATCAGCAATGACAAGAAGATGCGCGGCAATCATATGACCCTCATCATCCTTAAAGAAATCGGCAAGGGCCGCCTGCTGCCGCTGGCTGCGGAAGACCTGCCGAAATACATCCGAAAGAAGGACGCCCAATGAATGTCATCATTACACCACATACCTTGCAAGGGACAGTAGAAGCGCCCTCTTCCAAAAGCATCGGCCACCGCGACCTCATCTGCGCCGCCCTGGCAGAAGGAGAAAGCCTGGTCGACAACATTTCCTTGTCCCAGGACATTGAAGCGACGTGCGACATTCTGCGGGCTTTAGGGGCAGATATTACGCCGGTCATGTCGCCTCATCCCGGCCGGGCTGCTTACCGCGTCAAAGGCGGTCTGAAGCCTCAGGGCCATCCGTTGGCCGTCAATGCCAATGAATCGGGGTCGACGTTGCGTTTCCTCATCCCCGTCGCCATCCTCAGCGGCAATGAAGTTACTTTTTCCGGCCAGGGCCGTCTGGCCAAACGGCCACTGACGCCGTATTATGAACTCTTCGATGAAAAGGGCATTGCCTATGAAACGACGGAAGGGGCCCTGCCCCTGACCGTATCCGGGACTTTGCAGCCTGGGACATATTCTCTGGCCGGCGACGTCAGTTCCCAGTTCTTTACGGGCCTGCTCATGAGCCTGCCCCTTCTCGACGGCGATTCGGTCCTGCGCAGTACGACGCCGCTGGAATCAGTCAGCTATGTCGATATGACCCTCGACTGCCTGCGCCAGCACGGCATCGTCATCGACAAAGAATGGGATGGTTCTTATCGGATTCCTGGCAACCAGCACTACCGGTCCGGGACCTATATCGTCGAAGGCGATTATTCACAAGCCGCCTTCTGGCTCTCTGCCGGCAGCCTGGGCCGGGCCATCTGCTGTACGGGCCTGCGGTCGAAGTCGTCTCAGGGCGACGAAGTCATCGTTTCCCTCATCCGCGACATGGGCGGCCAGGTCGAAGGCAAGACGGAATTGACGGCCTGCCCGTCGGAACTGGCTGGCCGGGTCATCGACGTCGAAGACTGCCCGGACCTGGTTCCGGTCCTGACCGTCCTGGCGTCCTGTGCCAAAGGCATCACCCGCATTATTCATGCCGGCCGGGTCCGGCTCAAAGAATGTGACCGTCTGCACGCCATGGCCACAGAGCTCAACAAAATCGGCGGCGACGTCGAAGAAGAAGCAGAAGGCCTCATCATCCACGGCGTCGGCGGCTTTACGGGCGGTACAGTCAGCGGCTGGAACGACCACCGCATCGCTATGGCCCTGGCCGTCGCTTCCCAGCGTTGCAGCCAGCCGCTGCGCATTGAAGGCGCTGAATGTGTCCGCAAATCGTATCCGGAATTCTGGCAGGATTTCCAGGC
>CABMPA010000086.1 GCA_902388315.1 uncultured Megasphaera sp.
AGTCCAGTCCTAGTCCCGGGACTGGACTTCTTTCTTTTTCTGATATATAATTATAATTAATAAGCTAATCAATTTGTTCGGATAAGGTTTACGCCATGATGAAGCGTAACCCATTGATTTGACTATTTAGTTAGCTGACTAATTATAGTAGAAGAAAAGGATTGATTACCATGAAGGGACAAACAGTGCATCTGCCCCAAAAAGCATGGCGCTTGGGCCTCTTTTTCCTCGTCATCCTCCTGGCAGGCGGTACCCTGCTCATGTATAAGGGGAATGACGCCGTGGCTCAGGGTATTGCCAAGAAAGATGGGATATTGACAGCGGAACAGGTCAAGGTTTCCTTTCAGTCCGTCAGCGGCAAGCTGGCGAACGAAGCGGTCCAGGAATCGCAGGAAGTCAAGGCCGGCGACGTCCTCATGCAGCTCGACAGTACCGATGTCGACTTGGACATCGCTAAGACCCAGGCCCAGATAGCCCAGATCGATGCCCAGCTCCGCTCGATGGAAGGGACCATCGCTATCGGTTTTGCTCAGACGGACACGTCGCAGGAAGAAAGCCGGCGCCAGATCGACCAGCAGCGGGCGGCTATTGATTCGGCCACGGCGACGCTGGTCAATGCCCAGCGCGATTACGACCGCAAATCCTCGCTGTACAGCCAGGGCGCCATTGCCAAGGCTGATTTCGATGATTCCCAGGCAGCTTTGTCCGTGGCCCAGGCCAATATGAACCAGCAGCAACAGGCCTTATCGAAACTATTAGGCGGCGCTGTCGACACGGGCGATAGTGATTCTCTCAATTTACCGCAGGTTGAAGAACAACGTCAGACCATTGCCAACAAGCGCAACGACCGGGAATCGCTGGTCCAGCAGCGCAATCAGCTCCAGGTCCAGCTCCAGCAGCTGGAAGTCCAGAAAGAACGGCTGACCCTGCGGGCACCGGAAGATGGGAAAGTCCTCAAGCTCCTGGCCAAACAGGGGGAAATCGTTCAGGTCGACACGCCGGTCATCCTCTTGGAAAGCAAACGCCAATATTACGATATCTATGTCAGTGAAAAGCAGGCCGTCCATCTCCACGAAGGCCAGGCTTTGGCCGGTGTCGCTGTGTCCGATGGCCAGGCTGTTGCCGGGACGATCCGCTTCATCACCCAGGCGCCGGGCTTTGCCGATTTGAAGGAAACCCGGGAAAAAGGCCAAGCTGATTTGACGGCTTTCCAAATCCGTATTTATACTGATCCCGGCCAGGCGGTCCGGCCGGGCCAGACCATCGAGGTGACAGACCATGAACTCCCTGAAACATGAAATCGCCTTCCTCTTTTCCGGCATGGGCATGCCCTATGAAAAAGTGGCCATGCTGGTCGCCGTCGTCTGTGCTGTCATGTTCACAGTCCTGCTTGGGAATAACTTCATCCAGGAAGCGCCTGTCGCCGTCATCGACCTGGATAATTCCAAGTACAGCCATGAACTCATAGAGGAGATGGATACATCGCCTTACATCGCCATCAACACGGTCTTTCACAATGCTGTCAATCCCAAGGCCTTATTTTACCGCGACCGGTTCGCGGCCGTTGTCTATTTCCCAAAGGACCTGGAAAAGAACCGCTACAGCGATGCGGCAGGCCAGATCGGCGTCTTTTATGATAACACCAGTATCGCCCAGAATGCGGATATCATGGAAGCTGTCAATACCATCGTAGCCGAAGAGAATAATAAGCTCAGTGCGCCTGAAACGTCGCGGGCTGAACGGGGCATCACCCTGCGCGACCGGCTCCTCTTCAATCCACAGGGGTCGGCGGCGAATAACGGCGAAGTCCAAGGGTTCCTCTTCTTCTTTTCGTCCATGTTCTTTACCTTTGCCACCATCGGCATGATTCCCCGCCTGCGCATGACGGGCCAGCTGGTACAGACCATGGAAGAGGGGACGCCCTTTGCCCTTCTGTCCCGTCTCGTCCCATACTGCGCCTGCCTTATGGCGGCGCTGACTGTCGGCATGGTCATCCTCCACTATTTGAACGATATGGCCTTTGCCGGCAGCGTCTGGCTCTTTTTCCTGACTCAGTGCTTCTATATCCCCGCTGTTGGCGTCATGAGCCTGCTCTTTGGCTGGAACGCGGCCAATCCCGGCGTCGCCGCCAGCCGCATGATCTTGTTCATCCCCATGGGGTTCATCCTCGGCGGAGCGACGAGCCCGCTCATGGAACAGAGCCTGTGGGTCCGCTATTTTGCTCATTTTTTTCCGCTAACCTGGGAATATGAATTCACCCGCGACATCACCCTGCGCGGTGCCGGTTTTTGGGATATAGCCCCGGAATTCGGCGGCTTTCTCATTTATTTCGCCAGCCTCATCATCGTTTTCTGCCTCGTCTTTTATGGAACGCGGCAGAAAGAACTGGCCAGACAGAAGGGAGAACATGCATGATGGAAGGATTTCAGCACATCCTGGTTCCTGTCGACGGCTCGGAACCGTCGATTAGAGCCTTAGAAAAGGCCATATACCTGGCCGGAAAATGCGGCAGTCAGGTGACGCTGCTGACCGTCGTCGATATGAATAAGGAAATCAATTCCTTTGAGCAAGTCAGTACGGGCGGCTACATCCCGGGAGAATTGAAGGAAAAAGGTTATCAGGTCCTGCTCCAGCTGATGCCCCGCATCCCCAAAGAAATCCACATCCAGGCCGTCGTCCAAATCGGGGACCCGGCCAAGAACATCGTCCAGTACAGCGAAGAACACCCGACGGACCTGATCATCATCGGCAACCGCGGTCTGTCAGGATTAAAGAAAATCCTCCTGGGTAGCGTCAGCAACTACGTCCTCCTGCGCAGCCAGGTTCCAATTTTGATCATGAAATAAAGACGTACCAAATCTCACCTGGATACCAGACTTGCCAGGATTCCTTGAAGAAGTAAGGATTTCAAAATAGCGGAGCTGTTACAGAAAGCAGAATTTGCTTCCTGTGACAGCTCCGATCTATTTTATTAGCTCAAAAGTATCAAACGACCTATCCATTAGCGAAACGTCGATGTATAATTAAATTAGTATGTAGCTTATCTGTGATTTTGCATCAAAATGGTATAAACAGCAAAAAAGATGGGGTAAAATTGATACGGCAGAACGGAGTCATTGATAGTCAGGAGCTGATTCAAAAAGCCATTCGCCATATTGATGAGAAGCTCTTTGTTTCTCAATTGCAGTATACCGTAACAAAAGGGAAGCAAGGCGACGATTGGTCAGCTGAGACTATAAAATCAGGTAATGGTTTTATCTATAGAACGAAAATTTGCAGAAGACATGGATTTGGACGACAAAGTGGTTGTATATGCTAAATTGCCGCAGGGCTTCCAGATTCCGACTCCTGTTGGGAACTATGCACCGGACTGGGCGATAGCGTTCCAAAAGGGAACTGTGAAGCATATTTACTTTGTCGCTGAAACAAAAGGCTCTATGGAAAGCATGGATTTGCGTCCTATTGAACAGGCCAAGATTAAATGCGCTAAGACTTTGTTCAATGAAATTTCAACGGATGATGTAGTCTATGGCCAGGTAGATTCCTATCAGAACCTGCTAAGCATGATGAATGCTATCTGAGAGAAATAAGAGATAAAAAGCGCTGGACAATTATGGTGTTCAATCTTTAGGAAGCGGATACTTATGTATAAGCATATCATTTTGAAAAAGTTGATTTTTGCCAGGCAACATGGTATTGTATAATTAATAGCCTATTATTACCGATTTCAGAAGGTGACGAAAATGCCTATAGATATACAGAAAATTAAAGATTCGGTTGACTCTGGTAAAATAAAATGGACAGAGCATGTTGCCAAGCGATTAATTAGTCGGCATATATCACCTAATGAAGTATTACAGGCTTTGTCCAACGGAAGGATTATTGAAGATTATCCATCAGATTATCCTTTTCCTAGCTGTCTTGTTTTTGGGTGTACGGTTCAAAATAGAAAGCTGCATATTGTTTGTAGCATTGTGAATGACGATACCCTGACTATCATCACCGCATACGAGCCAGATTTCAATAAATGGAATGAAACATTTACGAAACGGAGGGATACATGATGACGAACTGCACATTTTGCAAAGGTGATTTACAAGATGCTTTGACCACTTTTACTATTGATCTTGACTCCTGTATTGTGATTATTCGCAATGTGCCGTCTCAAGTGTGCACTCAGTGCGGAGAAACATATTACTCGACAGAAGTCATGCAGCAATTATATAAAATTGCTGATTCCGTTCGTAATTCTATGACGGAAATTGCTGTTGTTAATTATTATTCAGCGGCTTGAACTAGGATAAGTAAGACAGGGACTGTGGCATGAAGTTTGTATCATGCACAGCCCCTTTTTTTGTAAAATGGGTATGATGAATGGAGGAATATTATGCATGAAAATATTATTCTGAATAATGGTCTGACTATGCCGGCTGTTGGTTTTGGTACGTGGATGCTGAAAGGGGAAGCAGGGAAGCAGGCTATCCGGGAGGCCTTATCCGTCGGCTACCGTCTCATCGATACGGCCCACATGTACGATAACGAAGCTATCGTCGGCCAGGCCGTGGCCGAAAGCGGTCTGCGCCGGGAGGATATCTTCATTACGACGAAACTGTGTCAGACCCGGGCAGGCTATGAGCTGGCCTGGCAGGGCATCGAAGAATCGCTGGCCCGGTTGCAGACCGACTATATCGACTTGCTGCTCATCCATGAGCCTTACAACGAGGCTTTGGATATGTATCGGGCCTTGACCGAAGCTTACCGCCAGGGCGTGGTCCGGGCCATTGGCATTTCTAATTTCAATGCCCGGGAATATCTTGATTTTATCGGAAGCTGTGATATTATCCCCATGGTCAACCAAGTCGAATGCCACGTCTATTACAGACGAAAAGAGCTCCAGCAGGCACTTGTAACACAGGGGACACAAATGCAGGCATGGAGCCCTTTTACAGAAGGGAAAAAGCCCATATTCCAGGAGCCTATTTTACAGGCTGTCGGCGAGAAATACGGCAAGACGGCCGCACAGATTGCCTTGCAGTACCTGGTTCAGCAGGGCATCGGCGTCATTCCGAAATCGTCCCATCGGGAGCGGATGGTGGAGAATCTCGATATTTTCGATGTCACCCTGACACCGGACGACATGGCCCGGATTCAGCAGTTAGAAACGGGGAAAACCCTGTTTGGCTGGTATGAAGACTGACCCGGATCAGATATCGAGGGCAGCCCAGTAACCCCAATAGACGGCGTTGGTGATGGTAGATACTTTGGCCGCATCGCCGATGACGCGGACGAAAGGCGCACTGTCCCGCAGGGCTTCTACGACGTCGGTACGGGACCGCTGTCCTAAGGCACAGATGACCGTATCGCCAGGGACGATGACGCGCTGGCCCTGCGGGTCCTGGCAGAGGACGCCTTCTGGCGTGACTTCGAGGCCCTTATACTGCGTATGGACGTGGACGTACTTTTCGATTTGAGCCAGGAGCAGGGGGCGGTGGCGGACATTGGCATCCGGCGCCAGGGCCGGGCGCATTTCGATGAGTTCCACTTCTTTGCCTTCCTGGCCGAGGTGGATGGCACATTCGCAGCCTGCCAGGCCGCCGCCGAAGACGATGACGTGATTTCCGACTTTGGCTTTTTCTTTATAGTATTGGTTCACGATGATGACGTTGTCGCCGTCCAAGCCTTTGATCGGCGGGACGAGGGGACGTGACCCGGCGGCGATGATCAGGGCCTGCGGCTTTTCTTTGGCAGCGTATGCCGACGTTACTTCCGTATTCAGGCGGATTTCAACACCGGCCTGGCGGGCCAGGCGTTCATAAGTTTTTCCCAATTCATACATTTCCCGTTTGAAAGGGATGGCCTGTTCGCTTTTCAGGATGCCGCCGACTTCGCTTTCTTTTTCACAGAGGATGACGTGATGACCGCGGCGGGCTGCCGTATAGGCTGCATACAATCCACCAGGGCCGGCGCCGGCGACGAGGACTTTCTTTTTGACCGGTGCCAGCTGGATTTCCGTCCCGTCCAGTTCCCGGCCGATGAGGGGATTGACGGTGCAGCGGCGCGTGGCAGTCGCTGCCCGTTCAGCCATACAGGTGAAACAGCGCAGGCAGTGGACGATGTCGGCATCCCGGCCTTCCATGATTTTCTGCGGCGTTTCGGGATCGGCCAGCAGCTGCCGGGCCATGTAGACGATGTCGGCTTTCCCTGAAGCGATGATGTCTTCCATCATGGCCGGGTCGGTCAGGCCGCCGATAGTCGCTACGGGCTTGCTGACGTGCTTCTTGATTTCCGCGGCTAAATAGACGTTGCGCCCGTGGGCTTCAAACATCGAAGGGTGAGTGATGCCAAAGGTTTTCTGATACGTACCGGCCGATACATGGATGATATCGGCGTAGGCTTCGATGGCCTGGGCAATCTGGATGCCTTCTTCCAGGTCGTAGCCGCCTTCAGTGAATTCGGCGCCGCTCATGCGGAATTCGATGGGGAAAAAGGGGCCGACAGCGGCGCGGACCGATTGCAGGACTTCGATGGCGAAACGGACGCGGTTTTCCAGGGAGCCGCCGTATCGGTCGCTGCGATGGTTGAACAAGGGCGAGAGGAACTGGTTGATGAGCCAGCCGTGGCCGCCGTGAATCATGACCATTTCAAAACCGGCACGTTTGGCCAGGCCCGCAGCGTGACCATAGGCTTTCACGATATCGTCGATCCGTTCCTGGGTCAGGGCTTTGACCGGGACGCCATCAGGGCGCATCCCTTCACTGGGACCCCACTGGCAGAGCCCGTGCTGACGGCTTTTGTCGGTCATATAGGTCCCGGCGAATTGGCCCGAATGGGATAATTCCAGTGAGGGGATGGCGCCGTGACGGCGGATGGCATCGGCCGTGTAGGTCGCTGCGGCCAGGGAATTGAGAATCGATTCGTCCAGATGGTAGGCGTGAGAGCCGTCGGTCTGGGGATGGACCATCAATTCGGAAACCGTGACGGCAGCGGCACCGCCTTTGGCGCGCAGTTCGTAAAAGGCCGTCGATTTCGGGCCGATACAGCCGTCGTTGGTAATGTCCGTGCCACCCATGGGAGCCGAAAAGATACGGTTGCGGAAGGTCGTGCGGCCAATGGTGATGGGACTGGATACGTGCGGGAATTTTCGAGTCATGAGGAGCCTCCTGTAATCAGCGTGATAGTGTCTCTGTATTTCTCCTCTACAGTATCATAAAAAAAGAGCTGCCGTCCATCAAAGGAACGACAGCAGGTGTCAACGATTTGTTGCTATAGTTGCAGATGCGAGGTCAGGGCCGCGATAATTTCTTGGAATAAGGAATCATCGCGCTTTTCTTTTTTGCAGACAAAGAAGATGCGCCACGGCGTCCCTTCCGTGATGGGGACGTAACGAAGCGGCGGCGGGGCGGCATGGATGTTCACGTCGATACCGATGCCGACGCGTTCCTGACAGAAGTGATAGATGAGGCGGATCTCCATGGTCTTGACGACGAACTGCGGCGTAAAGCCGAAATCGGCACAGCGCCTGACGATGCTATGGAATAAGGAGAAATGCTCATTCAGGCCGACGAGGGGCTGCCCTTTCAGGTCTTCAATAGTGATGGACGGCTGGTCATAAAAAGGATGACCCTCATAGACGACGGCTTCGATGCCAGTGCGATAGATTTCCTGTTGGAAAAAGGCATCTGACCGGATCGGGCCGATACAGAAGCCGCAGGACAAGCTGTCTTCGGCAATGAGCTGGACAATCTTTTCGTTGAAATCCTCGACCCATTCCAGGGACTTGTCCGGATGGCGGGCCATGACGCCTTTCAAGACATGGATGGAGAGAATATTCAGGACGCCGCAGGAGAAGCCGATATGCAGGCCTGCTTTTTTTCGCTTCAACGCCTGCATCCCCAGTTGCAGGTCCAGGAGCTGGCGGGTCAGTTCCTGCGTGTGCTCGTAAAAATACCGGCCTTCCGGCGTCGCTTCCATGCCCTTGCGGCTGCGGATAAAAAGGGCTGTCTGCATTTCTCCTTCTAAAGCACTGATGACCCGGCTCACACCCTGTGGCGTCATGCACAGGTCCTTAGCCGCCTGGTGTATGCTCTTTTTTTCAAAGACCCGCTGAAAGCAGCGGATGGCCTGGCTGTCCATTAGT
>CABMPA010000087.1 GCA_902388315.1 uncultured Megasphaera sp.
TGAATACGATTTGTTCATGCTCCTCATCGGCGTCAACGGCGTCGGCCCCAAAGTGGCCCTGGGCATCCTCAGCGCCGGCACGGCCGACAGTTTCCGCCTGGCCGTCCATCAGAAGGACATCAAGGGCCTGACCAAGATGCCCGGTATCGGCAAGAAAACGGCTGAACGCATCGTCCTGGAATTACAGGATAAAATCGGTCCCGTCGCCAGTGAAGACGCCGGGGCTGCGGACCTGGGAAATTCGGCCGCGCCGGGCCTGTCGGACATCCTGGCAGAAACCCTGGCGGCCCTGACCAGTCTCGGCTACAGCGAACAGGAAGTCCTGCCCGTCGCCGAATCGCACCTGGCCGGCTGTACGACTGTGGAACAGCTGCTGAAGGAGACGCTGAAGGCCTTGGGGAGCGGGAGGTAAGTCATGGAAGAAAATCGGATCATCGAGACGACAGACCTGCCGGGCGATTCCTGGCAGTACAGCCTGCGTCCTCATTATTTACGCGAATATATTGGCCAGGATAAGGTCAAAGACAATCTGGAAGTCTTCATCAAGGCGGCGAAACTGCGCAAGGAAGCGCTGGACCACGTCCTCTTGTACGGGCCGCCGGGCCTGGGCAAGACGACCATGGCCGGCATCATCGCCAATGAACTGGGCGTCAACCTGCGCATCACATCCGGCCCGGCCATCGAACGGCCTGGCGATTTGGCTGCGCTATTGACCAACCTCCAGGAGCGGGACCTCTTGTTCATCGACGAAATCCACCGCCTGTCGCACAGTGTCGAAGAAGTCCTCTATGCGGCGATGGAAGACTATGCCCTGGATATCGTCATCGGCAAGGGACCCAGTGCCCGGTCGGTGCGCATCGACCTGCCGCCGTTCACCCTGGTCGGGGCGACGACCCAGGTCGGCCGCCTGGCACCGCCCTTGCGCGACCGATTCGGCGTCATCTGCCGCCTGGAATTCTATAAACCAGAAGACCTGGTTCTCATCATCAAGCGGACGGCGGACATCCTCGATATGGCCATCGACGATGACGGCGCTCTGGAAATCGCCCGCCGCTCGCGGGGGACGCCGCGTATTGCCAACCGCCTATTGAAGCGCGTCCGCGACTTCGCCCAGGTCGCCGAAGCCGGAACGATTACGGCGTCCCTGGCCAACGATGCCCTGAACCGGCTGGAAGTCGATTCGTGCGGCCTCGACCGGACGGACCGCCGGGTCCTGCAGGTCATCATTGATAAATTCGGCGGCGGACCCGTCGGCCTCGACACGATTGCCGCGGCTATCAGCGAATCCGTCGATGCCGTCGAAGATGTCTATGAACCGTTCCTGATGCAGCAGGGCTTTTTGAACCGCACGCCCCGGGGCCGTGTCGTCACCGACGCCGCCTACCGTCATTTGGGCCTGCCTGTGCCAGCGGAAGGATAGGAGGGAAGACTATGGCGAAATTACTCATCCTCATGGGCCTTTTCTTCATCGTCGCCGGCCTCCTCTGGATGGCTGGTGACTCGCTGGGACTGGGGAACTTCCTGGGCCACCTGCCCGGTGATATTTCCTTCACCAAAGGCAATACGTCCTTCCATTTCCCTATCGTGACCTGCCTCATCATCAGCGCGGTCCTTACCATTGTCCTCAATCTCTTCTTTCGACTATGAGGAGGATTTTTATGAATAAAAAGAAGATAGTCCGCCTGGCCTTCTGCACGGCCCTCTGTGCCCTGGTGACGACGAGTGCCCTGGCTTCGTCGCCGAAAGCGAAAAAAACGGCCTCTCATCATCCCGTACAATATGCCCGGACCGTACCCGCTCATGCAGCTAAGTCGGCAGCGTATGCACATAAAAAGGTTGTCCATACGCCGAAACAAGCCGCATATACGCACCAACAGGCCGTCCACGATAGTGCCACTTTGCGCATCGGTATCCGCGAAGGCCGGGGCAGTGTGGCCGTCACGGGGCCCCAGGGGCTGGGCGTCTATCGCGGTGATATGCTCTGGAAAAAGGCCGCTGCCAACGTGCCTGTCACCATTGCCCTGTCCGGGACGAACCTGACCGTCAATGGGGACATCAGCACCGTGCCGGTCCAGGTCCGGTCGCTGGTGCATGGCGGCTCCGTCAAGATTACTGACGGCTATGCCTACCGCGGCGCCCTGGAAATGATGAAGTCTCCCGGCCGCTGGGGCCTGACCGTCGTCAATGTCCTGCCGGTGGAAGATTATCTCTACGGCGTCGTCGGCAAGGAAATGTCGCCTTCGTGGAGCGAGGAGGCCCTCAAAGCCCAGGCCGTGGCAGCCCGGACCTATGCCATTGCTCATAAGAATCGTTTCAGCCAGCGCGGTTTCGACCTGACGGACGATACGTCGAGCCAGGTCTATGCCGGCATCAACGGCGAATCGCCGTCCATCATCAAGGCCGTCAATGAGACGAAAGGGGAAATCCTGACCTATCAGGGCAAGCCCATCGATGCCTTTTTCTGTTCCACTGCCGGTGGCTGGACTGAAGACAGTGAAAATGTCTGGGGGTCCTACGTGCCCTATCTGCGCGGTGTCCGCGATGCCAGCGACACCATGCCGGGGTACCGCTGGTCGGTGACGACGACGCCGGAACAGATGGCGGCCAAACTGAGCGCGGCTGGCAAGGGCGTTGGCCGCATCAAGGCCATCGAACTGTCGCCGCTCATGAAGCGGCCCATGTCCATGACAGACCGCGGTGTGTCCGGCCGCGTCCAGTCCATGGTCGTCAAGGGCACGAACGGTAATGTCACCGTCAAGGGCTCGGCCTTCCAGTCCATCTTTGGCCTGCGCAGTACGCTCTTTGACTTCTACAGCGGCCGCGGTACGGCACCGGATCCCGATTCCGGCGCCGCGGTGCGCAAGAGCGATTTCATCGTCAAAGCCGGCCAGCCTGTGACCATCTACGGCTTCGGCTGGGGCCACGGCCTGGGCATGAGCCAGTACGGCGCCTACCAGATGGCCAGAGAACATGTCAACGAAAAGAATTATTACCGCAATATCCTGACCCATTATTATACGGGGACGAAGATTGAAAAATTATATTAAGCTAAAAAGAGGAAGATTATTTTGAAACTGACAGATTTTTACTACGATTTACCGAAAGAACTAATCGCCCAGCATCCGGCAGAACCGCGGGACCACGCCCGCCTCATGCTCTATGACCGTCAGACCGGTGCCGTCGAACACAAGTATTTCTACGACCTCGTCGACGAACTGCACGAAGGCGACGTCCTGGTCTTCAACGATTCCCGCGTCATCCCGGCCCGCCTCTACGGCAAGCGGACGCCGACAGGCGGCAAGGTCGAAGTCCTGCTCTTGACGCCCGTCGGCGATGACCGCTGGGAAGTCCTGGTCAAGCCGGGCAAGAAAGCCCTGCCGGGGACGACGATCGAGTTTCCCGAAGGCCTGACAGGTACTGTCGAAGACCGGACCGATTTCGGCGGCCGCATCATCAAGTTCGCCTATGAAGGCAATTTCGACGACATCATCGACAAGATCGGTGAAATGCCGCTTCCGCCGTACATCCACGAAAAGATGGAAGACCCCAGTGAATACCAGACGGTCTATGCCAACGAACGCGGCAGCGCTGCCGCTCCGACGGCAGGCCTGCACTTTACGGAAGAGCTGCTTCAGAAGATTCGTGATAAGGGCGTGGAAGAAGTCTTCGTCACCCTCCACGTCGGCCTGGGGACGTTCCGGCCGGTCGAAGAAGAAAACATCGAAGACCACCAGATGCACAGCGAATTCTACAGCATTACGCCCGAAGCGGCTGCCAAGATCAACAAGGCCAAAGCCGAAGGCCGCCGGGTCATCGCCGTCGGCACGACGAGCATCCGTACCCTGGAAAGCGCCGGTACGACAGGGACCTTGCAGGCCGGATCGGGCTGGACGAATATCTTCATCTATCCGGGCTTTACCTTCCATATCGTCGATGCCCTGGTCACTAATTTCCATCTTCCCGAATCGACGCTGCTCATGCTCATCAGCGCCTTGTCGACACGGGAAAAAATCTTGAAAGCTTATGAAATCGCCGTCCAGGAAAAATACCGTTTCTTCAGTTTCGGCGATGCCATGTTCATTCACTAAGGGAGGAAAATCTATGGTCATTACCTACGAACAGCAGGCCGAATGTGACGGCGCCCGCGCCGGGATACTGCGTACGCCGCACGGCACCTTCAAGACGCCCATGTTCATGCCTGTCGGCACGCAGGCGACGGTCAAGACGCTGACGCCGGAAGAACTTTACGATATGGGCGCTCAGGTCATTCTCAGCAATACGTATCACTTGTTCCTGCGCCCGGGCCACGACCTGGTTCAGGAAGCGGGGGGACTGCATAAATTCATGAACTGGAAGCAGGCCATCCTGACTGACAGCGGCGGATTCCAGGTCTTCAGCCTGGGCCAGATGCGCAAGATTACCGAAGAAGGCGTCACCTTCCGGTCCCATCTGGACGGCTCGAAGAAATTCCTGTCGCCGGAAGTCTCCATGGATATCCAGATGGCCCTCGATTCGGACATCGCCATGGCCTTCGACGAATGTATCCCCTATCCGTCGGACTATGAATACACCCAGATGTCGACGGAACGGACGAGCCGCTGGGCGGCGCGCTGCCTGGACCACCATCACAGCGATACGCAGGGCCTGTTCGGCATCGTCCAGGGCGGCATGTATAAAGATTTGCGCAAGCAGAGCTGCCAGGATTTAGTCGACATGGATTTCGACGGCTATGGCATTGGCGGCTTGAGTGTTGGCGAATCTAAGGATATAATGTATGATATATTAGAGCATACGACACCGTATCTGCCGAAGGATAAAGCCCGTTACCTCATGGGCGTCGGCACGCCGGACTGCCTGCTCGAAGGCGTCGCCCGCGGCGTCGATATGTTTGACTGCGTCTTCCCGACGCGCGTTGCCCGCAACGGCATGGCCATGACCCATACGGGCCGCCTGACCGTGCGCAACGCCAAGTATGCCCACGACTTCCATCCTATCGAAGAAGGCTGTCAGTGTTATACGTGCCGCAATTATTCGCGGGCCTATATCCGCCATCTCTTCAAGGCTGAAGAACTCCTGGCATACCGCCTGGTCAGCATCCACAACCTGTACTTCCTGCTGCAGTTCATGCGGGATATGCGCCAGTCCATTTTCGACGGCACGTTCCGCCAGTTCCGCCAGGATTTCTGGAAACGCTATCAAGACGCGTAAGCGCTTGCATATAGACTATTTTTTATTTCACGGAGGTGTAAGACATGGATATTATGGAACAGCTCAATGCCTTTTGGCCCATTATCCTCATGGTCGTCATTTTCTACTTTCTCTTATGGCGTCCGCAGAAGAAACAGCAGAAAAAACGGCAGGAAATGCTGGAAAGCCTGAAGCCTGGTGCCAAGATCGTCACCGTCGGCGGTGTCATGGGGAACATCGTATCCCTGCACGATGATTACCTCATCGTCCGCATTGCTGACAAAGTCGAAATTAAGATCACCCGGTCTGCCGTAGCTCAGGTACTGGGCAAAGCCGAAGGCAAGAAAGCGTCCAAGAAAGCCGAAAAGGCTGCCGAAAAAGCAGAAGAAAAAGTGGTTGAAACCAAGGCAGAAGCTCCGGCTGAAGCCAAGACAGAAGCGGCTGCTGAAACGAAGGAAGCCGAAGCTAAAGATGGTCAGTAAAAAAGAACTGCGCAAAGCCATGGATGCCCGCCTCCATGGGCTGACGACGGAAGAAAAGGCAGCGGCCAGTGCCGCTGTCTGCGCCCGTCTGTCCGCCCTGCCGCAGTACCGCCAGGCCGGCAGTATCATGGCTTTTCTCCATATGCCTGACGAAGTCAGCCTCGATGCCCTGATCCAGGACGCCCTGGCAGCAGGCAAGGAAGTCTATGTCCCTGTCTGCGTCGATAAGCAGCACATCGAAGGGCGGCGTCTGTATACGCTGGAACAGGCTGTCTGCGGGGCTTACGGCATCCGGACGGCACCGCCGGACAATCCGCGCATCGAAGCCGATGAGCTCGATGTCATTTTCGTGCCCGGCCTGGCTTTCGATGCCAAAGGCCACCGCCTGGGGCATGGGGCGGCCTATTATGACCGCTTCCTGGCCGAAAAGGGCGAGGCGGCTGCTATTGCGGCGGCCTGGGATGTCCAGATCATCCCCGACGTACCCGTCGAAGCCCATGACGTCATCATGACCGATATCGTCACGGACAAACAGCATATCATCATCGAACCATAAAAAAACTATTGAAGATTACCCAGAGGGGGGAGTATTGTTGCGGACCCGTAACATGATAAAATTTTTCGGGGCAGTCATCATCATCCTGGCCGCCTTTGTTACCTTGATTTATCCGCTTGCCAACTCCATCAAACAGGGCCTGGACTTACAGGGCGGTACGCATATCGTCCTGGAAGCCGAAGATACGCCGGACGCTCCGGTCACGGAAGACTCTTTGAGCCGTGCCGTCACCATCGTCGAACGCCGTATCAATGAAATGGGCCTGACCGAACCGCTTGTCCAGAAGGAAGGCGCCCGCCGTATCATCGTCGAGCTGCCCGGTGAAAAGAATCCGGAAAAAGCCATCGAGACGATCGGGAAAACGGCTGTCATGGAGTTCAAGGATGAAAGCGGCACGACCCGTATGACCGGGAATGATCTGAAGACTGCCAAGGAACAGATCGACCAGGGCCATAAGAATGTCGTCGCCATTGAATTCACCGACGAAGGGGCGAAGAAATTTGCCGACCTGACGGCTTCCAACGTAGGCCATAAAATCGGTATCTACCTCGACGGCGACTTGCTCACCAATCCTGTCGTCAACGAACCGATTACCGGCGGTAAGGCCGTCATCACCGGCAGCCAGACCCTGGAAGATGCCAAGAACCTGGCTATCCTCCTGCGTTCCGGTGCCCTGCCTGTCAAATTGAAAGTCATGGAAGTCCGCACTATCGGCCCGAGCCTGGGCCTCGACTCCAAGATCAAGAGTGAAAAGGCCTTTGCCATCGGCATCATCCTGATCATGATTTTCCTGATCATCATCTACCGTATGTCCGGCGTCGTAGCCAACATCGCCCTGCTGGTCTACGTCCTCATCCTGCTGGGCATCCTGAAATACCTCGACGCGACACTGACTTTGCCGGGGATTGCCGGTATCATCTTGTCCATGGGCTTTGCCGTCGATGCCAACATCCTCATCTTTGAACGATTCAAGGAAGAGGTCCTTATCGGCAAGAGCCTGAGGACGTCCATGGAAGCCGGGTTCCGCCGGGCCTTCAATACCATCCTCGACGCCAACGTGTCGGTCATGATCGCCGCCATCGTCCTCATCGTCATGGGCAGTGGTACGGTCAAGGGCTTTGCCGTCAACCTGGCTTTAGGGATCGTCGTCAGCATGTTCACGGCCATCGTCGTCAGCCGGTCCCTGCTCACGTGGTTCATCAATACGGGCCTCATCACCAATCCCTGGTTCTACGGCCTGAACCGCAAACCGCCTGAACATATGTTGAAAAAGGGGGGACAGAAATGAGTTTTGATATTGTCAAACATCGCGTATGGTGGTTCACCTTATCGTCTGTCCTCGTCATTGCCAGCTTGATCTCCATTTTCATCAATGGCTTCAACTTCGGCATCGACTACACGGGCGGTACGATCCTGGATATGCAGTTCAATAAAGCCGTCACCGTTTCGGAAGTCCGCCAGGTCATCGACAACTCCGATATGGATCTGGGGAACACCGTCATCCAGTTGACCGGTGTCACCGACCAGGATTCGTCGACAGACGTCATGCTGCGCATGCGTAACCTGACCAGTGACGAAAGCAAGGCCGTCTCGGATAAACTGAGCGACTCCCTGGGCGGCGCTGAAATCAAGCGGACCGAATCGGTCGGCGCCGTCATCGGTTCGGAAGTCACGAAAAACGCCATTACCAGCCTGGCCGTAGCCTTTATCGCCCTGGCCGCGTACATTTCCTTCCGTTTCGAATACAAAATCGCTATTTCGGCCTTAGTGTCGATTTTGCACGACTTGATCATGGTCCTGGGCTTCTTCTCGTTCTTCCATCTGGAAATCGACGCGTCTTTCCTGGCGGCCATCCTGACCGTCGTCGGCTATTCCATGAACGAAGCCGTCGTCATCTTCGACCGCGTC
>CABMPA010000088.1 GCA_902388315.1 uncultured Megasphaera sp.
CAATGCTTATCTTTTGGTCTTTGGTTCGGAATAGTGTAGTGCTGGCGGTCTATCTCTTGTTTTCGGTTGCTTGCTTCCTTACCGTACATGAGCATTGCGTCAGGGCTTCTCGGTTACATCGGCGGTACTGTGAAGTCCGCCGTTCATCAGAAAGGAGAAGAAAAATCATGAAAGTATTCCTGAATCCCGGTCATGCGCCGGGCGGCTATCCCGACCCGGGAGCTGTCAATAGTGAAAGCGGTCTGCGTGAGTGCGATGTCGCTTTGGCAGTCGGTCAATCTGCGGAAAGTTACCTGAATGCGGCAGGAGTAGCAACAGAACTGCTCCAGTCTGACAGCCTGGAGGAAATCTGCGAAGCCGCCAATGCCAGTGATGCCGACATCTTCGTGTCCATCCACTGCAATGCCGCCGAAGCCGAAGAAGCCAACGGCACGGAAACCTGGGCCTGTGCCGGCAGTTACCGTGGCAGCATGCTGGCGAGTTGCATCCAGAACCAGATTGTCGATGCCCTGGATACGACAGACCGGGGCGTGAAGATTGCCACGCCCGGCGTCAACGGCCTGTATGTCCTCACGAACACGGACATGCCCGCTGTCCTGGTCGAACTGGCCTTCATCACCAATCCTAGTGATGAAGAAATCCTGGCCAATGCCCAGGATGCCCTGGCCAGAGCCGTGGCCAGGGGCGTGACAGATTATGAACAGCTGATTTTAGGAGGTGAATGACCATGAACCGTGAAGAAATCAGAAAAGCTGTCGCCGATGCCGTCGTATCCTTTGCCAGGAGCGAAGCCGAAGCAGCCATCAAGTCCATCGACCTGGATGACGTCCAGAAGATGGTGGAAGCCCAGATGAAGAACCTCACAGACCCGCTGGAAGCGGAAATCCAGACCACTACCAGCTGGTGGGTGAAGATTCGGAACAGGCTGTATATCACCCTGATGCAGCAGGCGGTCAAAGCTATCGTGGCTGATGTAAAACAGAAGATTGCATGAGAAAAGCCGGTATGGAGCATCGGGGAGATGTTCCATACCGGCTTTTTGTGTTATACTAAAGTCATATTATAAGAATCATTAGATAGGAGATTAGCATATGCTCGATAGAAAGTATTTAAGAGATGTCTTATTACCGGAAAACTTAACAAAAGAAAGCATTTTTTTAGCAATGAAAGATACTCAGAATTTTTTTAAGACAATAAATAGTAAGACCGGAATAAAATTATCCCAACTAATACAAAAAAATAATTTTAGTGGCGTAGTTTCAAATCTATTTACTCATTACATGGGTGAACATAGTCTTTACAAGCCATATAGTGACCAAGAATATCCAGATTTAATGTACGCAGAAAAAAATATAGGACTTGAAGTGAAGGCATGTATTAATTATAAAAAAGGTGGAGAAAGCCACAATGGACATACAGGATGGCATATTATAGTTTGCTATACAATCCTGGACGATGGGAACATTGAATTTATACAGGCTTTGATTGCAAATATTAATGGATATGAAATGGGAGAGGGTATTTCAGATTGGGTGTATTGCAAGAGTAAAAGAAATAGTAATAATAGTCAGCGTACCGAAACTTATGTTACTAATTCAATTGGAACTAATAAATTACGCGATGGAGCTGTCTACATAAATACTGACATAATTCAATATAGTAAGCAACTAAAAAGTGCACGTAATAAACTTAAAGACATTTTGCCGATACCCCCGTACTCACCCTTCTTCGAATAATAACTTTTCGCTTTGTGGATAAAGTTGAGATAATTTAGGTACAGCATTCTTAGCCATTTGATAGAAGTCTTTGTCTTGCTCGACGCCTATGCTATTAAAGCCAAGTGCTTCCGCTGCCGCGATAGTGGAGCCCCCACCGCAGAATGGATCTAATATGATCCCTTCTTGCAAAGGTAAAGCAGCCGATACAAGAATCCTCATAAAATCTTGCGGTTTTAAACT
This sequence comes from uncultured Megasphaera sp., assembly GCA_902388315.1. GTDB lineage: Bacteria > Bacillota > Negativicutes > Veillonellales > Megasphaeraceae > Megasphaera. Next base: position 1,959 of record CABMPA010000088.1, read on the forward strand.
AGGATGATTTGAAATTTTACGTTCACATTGGGGAGTCTTTCCACTTTCAATCAAATCACAAAATGGCGTATCAATTGATTTTCGATGTAAAGCGCCAGCCTTCCACCGTTTTAAGTTTTTTGCAACAGTCCTTTCGGAAAGCGGTTTCCTGTAAAGCCCCCACGGTTCCCAACAACCACGAGGAATAACTGTTGTCATAGAAAACTCTTTTTCTGCGCCTTTGGGGCGATCTCCACCTCGAAAAGTTTTTACGACTCTGACAATCTCTCCGCGTCGTTCTAAACCAGCATCTCGTAAAGCCCGACTAACTATGTCAGATAATAAAGGTGTAGATGCAATAAAAATATGTCCACCAGGAACGAGAACCTTAAAGGCAAGCCTGCCCCAATCAATAAAAAAATTATATACATTGTCTCTTTCCAATGGACTGTCATTGATAACAGAAAATCTTGGCAATGGACTTCTTTTTCGGCCATCAAAGGCTGGAGGAATTCGCCATATACCTCCAGATGCATTTCTCTTTTTTTTCAACTCTTCTTCCGTGTATTCTTTTACACCGTATGGCGGGTCTGTAACTATTGCAGTAATAGAATTTTCTTCTCGATTCTTCATCCAATCGAAACAATTATCATTGATTAATTTATAAGTCATTTTTACCATCCTGTTCCATTCGTTTAATTTTTTCGTATATGGCCATATTGATAAAATGATTCAGGCTAGATTTAATATCTAGCCTTTTTATTTTTTCTTTTGTTCCTTTTGGAAGTATGATAGATACTCTATCATACTTTTCCTTATTATGGATTAATAGATAATTTTTTCTTTTTTGCGTATTTTTGTAACGATTATATGACATAGTATAATCTCCCTTTCTGAGGTAGGTTTATTATAGTCATCATATGACTATAATGTCAAGCTTTAGATAAAACTGAAAAGACTATATCTAAAAATAGATAAGTCCTGTTGAATCTTCTTTTGAAGTACTTAACGATAGCTGTTCTGTCCTATTACTCCTGAAAGCTAAATTTTCAGGAGGTGTCCATCATGACGGACGAACAGAAACAACAGATCATTGCCATGCGCCGGGATGGGGCAGGATATGGCAGGATAGCGGCGCGGCTCCAGATTTCCATCAATACAGTGAAGTCGTTCTGCCGGCGGCACAGCCTGGCGGCGAAGTCGGCAGCCTCAGTTTGCGAGCAGTGCGGAAAGCCGATTGAGCAGAATACGGGACGGAAGCGGAAACGGTTCTGCTGCGATGCCTGCCGGAATAAGTGGTGGAACGCACATCTGGAGCTGGTGAAGCGGAAGGCAGTCTACAACTATACCTGTCCGGCTTGCGGGAAGAAATTCACTGTCTACGGCAACAGCCATCGGAAGTTCTGCTCCCACGCATGCTATATTGCATACCGGTTCGGAGGTGTCCGCCATGGATAAGAGGTCGTTTCAAAATGAAACAGCCTTCCAGATGGCGATGTATCTGGCAAGGCGGATGCTGGCCGAAAAGCTCATCACCGGGAAGGAGTACCGGGACTTCGAGCAGGAGATGCTTCGCCGCTATCAGCCTTTTTCCGGGGACTTATACACTTGATAATTGTATCAAACAGAGTGATATATAGTGTCGAAAGGAGCTGATTCTATGCGGACTATCCGTAAGATTGAACGACGCATACCAAATTTGAAGCAAAGAAAGAAAGTCGCAGCCTATGCCCGCGTATCCATGGAATCGGAGCGGATGCACCATTCCCTTTCGGCGCAGGTCAGTTATTACAGCAGCCTCATCCAGAAGAACCCGGACTGGGAATACGCCGGGGTCTATGCCGACTATGGCATCTCTGGGACGGGGATGAAGAAGAGGCAGGAATTCCTGCGGATGCTGGAAGATGCCGAAGCCGGGAAGATAGACATCATCCTGACCAAGTCCATCCAGCGCTTCGCACGCAACACCGTAGACCTTCTGCGTACCGTCCGGCATCTGAAAGAGCTGGGCATCGAAGTTTGGTTTGAAAAAGAGAATATCCATACCATGAGCGGGGACGGCGAGCTTATGATGACCATCCTGGCATCTTTTGCCCAGGAGGAAAGCCGTTCCATTAGTGAAAATATCCGGTGGCGCATCAAGAAACAATTTGAGCAGGGGAATCCTAACGGGCGGTTCCGTGTTTACGGGTATCGCTGGGAAGGGGATAACCTGGTGGTAGTTCCCGAGGAAGCAGCTGTTGTCAGGCGCATCTTCCAGAATTTCCTTGATGGCAAGTCACGTCTTGAAACCGAACGGGAATTTGCTGCCGAAGGCATCACGACCCGGAATGGCTGCCGCTGGATGGATTCCAACATCAGGGTTGTCCTGACCAATGTTACCTATACTGGCAATATGCTTTTCCAGAAGGAATATGTGACGGATCCAATCCTCAAGAAGCGGAAGAAGAACCGGGGCGAACTTCCTAGGTATTATGTTGAAAATACGCATGAGCCTATCATCGACAAGGAAACCTTTGATTACGTGCAGCAGGAGATGGCGCGGCGAAAGGAACTGGGGGCGCTGGCCAATAAGTCCTTGAACACGACCTGCTTCACGGGAAAAATCAAATGCGGCATCTGCGGTCGGAGTTATATGCACAATCGCCGCACAGACCGGGGCTTTGAAGAATTCTGGGATTGCGGCTCCCATAAACTGAAAGGCCGGAATTGCGGCGCAAAAGGCAGTATCCCGCATGCAGTCCTCGTGAAGGAGAGTACAGAAGTCCTAGGCCTGGATGATTTCGATGAGCAGGCGTTTCTTGACCGGGTCGAAAAGATAGTAGTGCCAGAATACCATGTGATGGTTTTCTGTATGAAAAACGGACAGAAACTTATCCGGCACTGGGTATCAACGGCGAAGAAGGATTGCTGGACCGATGAGTATAAGGATCGTCAGAGGGCATGGATGAAAAACTACATGGCCAATGGCAAGGGAACACGGTTCTCCGTCTTTACGACCCGCATCCGGTGCGCCTTGTGCGGATCCTCTTTCCGGCGGTGTAAAACGAAGCATGACAGGCCTGTTTATTGGCGATGCAGCAAAGGCGGCAAATGTGAATCGGTCAGCATCCGGGAAGATGACCTGAAGCGTGTGGCCGCAGAGACCATGGGGTTAGAGGACTTTGATGAGGATAGATTCCGGGGGAAAGTGGAATCTATCGAAGCCGGAAAGCCAGACTGCCTGACTGTCCATTTCAAGAGTGGGAGAACAGAAGAGATTTCTTATACGCCTACGCCATCCAAGCGGCGTCCCAAGGCACGGAGAAAGGAGAGCGGAGAAAAGTGGCAAAGACAGTAAGGGCCATCCCGGCCACCATCAGCCGTTATACGGCGGCTCCGATTAACAGCCGGAAGAAGCGGAGAGTAGCGGGCTATGCCAGGGTTTCCACGGACCATGATGACCAGATCAGCAGCTATGAAGCACAGGTCGATTATTATACGAACTATATCAGGGAACGGGATGACTGGGAATTTGTCGGCATCTACACCGATGAAGGCATCTCGGCGACCAACACGCGTCACCGCAATGGTTTCAAGCGGATGGTCAGGGATGCCATGGATGGGAAAATCGACCTCATCGTCACAAAATCAGTCAGCCGCTTTGCCAGAAATACCGTAGACAGCCTGACAACGGTACGCAAGCTCAAGGATAAGGGCATCGAGATTTATTTCGAGAAGGAAAACATCTGGACGCTCGATGCCAAGGGCGAACTCCTCATCACCATCATGAGTTCCCTGGCGCAGGAAGAAAGCCGGAGCATTTCGGAAAACGTCACCTGGGGTCATCGGAAGCGGTTCGCTGATGGCAAGGTGAGTGTTCCCTACAGGCATTTTCTCGGCTATGACAAAGGGCCTGACGGGAATCTGGCCGTCAACAAGGAACAGGCCAGGACGGTGAAACTGATTTACCGTTTGTTCCTGGACGGGTATACCTTCCACTCCATTGCCAGGGAGCTGACTGCCAGAGGGCTGGAAACCCCGGCGAAAAAGAAACGCTGGTATCCGCGGACGGTAGAGAGCATTCTGACGAATGAGAAATACAAGGGCGATGCCCTGCTGCAGAAGCGGTTCACCGTCAACTTCCTGACCAAAGAAACGAAAGCGAATGAAGGGGAAGTGCCACAGTACTATGTGGAAAATAACCATGAAGCCATTATCAGCCCGCAGGTCTTCGACTGGGTGCAGGAAGAAATCAAGCGGCGGCGTAAAGGCAGGGGACGTTACAGCGGCGTATCCATCTTCTCCAGCAAAATCAAGTGCGGCCAGTGCGGAGGCTGGTACGGGGCCAAGGTCTGGCATTCGACCGACAAGTACCGCAGAACCATCTACCGATGCAACGACAAGTTCAAGAGCCATTGCAAGACACCGCATCTGACAGAGGATGATATCAAGGAAGCCTTCGTCCGGGCCTCCAACCGGCTCATCGAAAACAAAGCGGACGTACTTGACAGCATCACCCTGCTGAAGGAACGGCTCATTGACACAGAAGCCCTGGAAGAGGAGCGGGACAGGCTCAGCACAGATTTGAACCTGCTGGCCGATAAGGTACAGCAACTCATAGCCGAGAATGCGCGGGTGGCACAGAATCAGGATGATTACGACCAGAACTACAACGAACTGGTCAGCCTGTATGAAGCGGTGAAGACGCAGTACGACAAGACCTGTGAAGCTATCCAGTATCGCAAGGCCCGGAGCCGCCAGATGGACAGCTTTATCAAGGAGCTTCGGGAGCAGGAACTCATCAAGGGGTTCGATGCCCGGCTGTGGGGCAGCCTGGTGGACTTCATCACGGTATACAGCAAAGACGATATTCGGGTGACCTTCAAGGACGGGACGGAAATCAGAGCATAAAAAAGTCAGGGCAGTTTGCCAACTGAATGGCAGCTGCCCTGACTTTTTTATATTGCTTTTAACTGGGCGCGCAGTCTGGCTTCCGCTTTGTGATAAATGGTATCCAGAATATCCGCGTCATCTAAGCCCATGATATCAGCTTCTTGTTGTAGATTCCTTTTGTTCCAGTATACTATGATGGCGCAGATTTGTAAGGAAAAGAGTGAACCTGCCTATGCACACGGGGGTGTTCAAAATCCCTGCTATCGTTCGATTGTATCAAATACAGACACCTTTGAGATCCGGCAGCAGGGACGTTCGGCTTTATGGTGGCCGCCAATGACTATCTGAAAAAACAGACTGATGATTATTTCGACCTGTCCGATGAAGAGCAGCATTTCCAGCGACATGACGCTTTTTCCGGCATGGAGCTGGTCCCGACTACGCATCGCCTGGCCCTTATGAATGAATACCTCCATGATATAGACGGACGACTAGAACAGGGCGACAGCCTTTCGGCGGCAGGGAAATGGATGAAAGACTTCGACGTCATCCTGACCAATCCGCCTTTTGGTACGAAAAAAGGCGGTGAACGGGCTACCCGTGACGACCTTACCTATGCCTCATCCAATAAGCAGCTCAATTTCCTGGAAGTCATTTACAACGCCCTTAACCGCAAAGGGACAGCTCGTGCCGCCGTCGTCGTACCGGATAACGTCCTCTTTGCCGATGGCGTAGGCGAGCAGATCCGCCGTGACCTGATGAATAAATGCAATCTCCATACCATTCTGCGCCTTCCGTCGGGTATTTTCTACGCCCAGGGCGTGCAGACCAACGTACTCTTCTTTGACCGCGGGACTTCCGACCAGGACAATACCCAGGACGTGTGGATCTATGACATGCGCCATAAAATGCGTACCTTTGGCAAGCGCTCTCCTTTGAATGAGAAAGACTTCGCTGAGTTCGAGAAACTGTATTGCCCCGATAATTATACAGAACGTAAAGAAACGTATGATGCAGAAACCAACCCCGAAGGACGGTGGCGCCGATTCACTAAAGAAGACATCGAGGGCCGGCCCAATACCAGCCTGGATATCTCCTGGATGACCGATGAAGAAGAAGCGGATACCCGCAGCCTTTCTGAAATCCTGACGGCTATGCAGGAAAAATCCGAAGAAATTGCCAGGGCCGTAGCCGTACTCAGCCAGGAACTGGCGGAGGTGGATCAGGATGACTAAGCACCTCGACATCGACACCAAAGCCATG
>CABMPA010000089.1 GCA_902388315.1 uncultured Megasphaera sp.
TAGTGGCTCGTAGGGGCCGTCCCAAAGGGCGGCCCGCCTGCAAGGGTATTGTATACGTCCTACATGACCGGTGATGTGTGAAAACATCCACCCATATACCAGAATAATCATCCCCATGATTCACAGCGGGCCGCCCTCTGGGCGGCCCCTACGACTGAATGATGAATCACCCATATCCCGGGGCGGGCGCCCCGCGTGGTCGCCCTTACAGAAAAAATTTTAATTTAAAACCATCCACTAACAACTTTAAAGGGCTTGTCGTCGTGCGACAAGCCCTTTTTCACACTCATTTCTTCACTTTTTTCATGGACAGGCCGATGCGGCCGCGGGCGGCGTCGACGCTGATGATTTCGGCTTCGACGATGTCGCCGGCGTGGACGACGTCGGTCGGATGGCGGAAGGGGTGGCGGCTCAGCTGGGACCGGTGTACCAGGCCCGGTGTCTTGAGGCCGAAATCGACGAAGGCGCCGAAGTCGACGACGTTCTGGACGGTGCCGCGGACGACGGTACCGATTTGCAAGTCATCCAGGCTCATGATGTGGCGGCGCGTCATGGGTTTCGGAAAGTCGCTGCGCACGTCGCGGCCCGGTTTTCGCAGTTCTTCCAGGATGTCTTTGATCGTCGGTTCACCGGCGCCGAGAGCAGCAGATAGTTTCGGTGCGGCGTTCATCTGGATTTTATCCCGCAGGCCGGCCAGTTTTTCCGGGTCCTTCAGGTCTTCGTGGCTCAGCCCGTAATGGCTGGCGATTTTTTCGGCCAGCTCATAGGATTCCGGATGGACGGACGTATTATCCAGGGGTTCTGTCCCGTCCTTGATGCGCAGGAAACCGGCGCACTGCGTGAAGGTCGCCGGTCCCAGTCGGGGAACGTTGAGCAGGTCCTGCCGGTCCTGGAAGGGGCCGTTTTCGTTGCGGTAGGCGACGATGTTCCCGGCCGTAGCCGCTGTCAGGCCGGAAATGTGCTGCAATAAGGCGGCCGATGCCGTATTGAGGTCGACGCCGACGTAGTTGACGACGGAAGTGACGACCTGGTCCAGGGCCGCCGACAGGGCTTTTTGGTTGACATCGTGCTGATACTGGCCGACGCCGATGGCCCGCGGGTCGATCTTGACCGATTCAGCCAGGGGGTCCTGGATGCGGCGGGCAATGGAGACGGCGCCGCGGATGGTAACGTCCAGGTCCGGCAGTTCTTCCCGGGCCAGATCCGAGGCGGAGTAGACGGATGCGCCGGCTTCGTTGACGATGACGTAGCGGCAGGACAGCTGGTAGTCGGAGATGAGGGCGGAGACGAATTGCTCTGTTTCATAAGAAGCCGTCCCATTGCCGATGGAAATGAGGGTGACGCCATACTTCTGGATTATCCGGGCCAGGGTCTTGGCACTCTGTTCCTTCTGGTAGGACGATTTCGTCAGATAATAGGTCCCGTAAGTGAGGACGCGGCCTGTGGCGTCGATGACGGCCGCTTTGCAGCCTGTGCGGAAGCCGGGGTCGAGTCCTAAGATGGTCTGGCCGGCAAAAGGCGGCTGCAGCAGGACGTGGCGGAGATTTTCGGCAAAGATGTCGATGGCCTGTTTTTCGGCCTGCGCCGTCAGTTCGTTGCGGATTTCCCGTTCCATCTGCGGTGAAATGAGGCGCTTATAGCTGTCGGCCGCAGCGTCGCGGAGAATCTGTTCATAAGGAGAATGGCGCTGGATGACCAGACGGCAGAGGCTGTCGATGTGCTGGTCGGCCGGTTCCTTCAGGGTCACTTTCAGCTTTTTTTCATTTTCCCCGCGGTTGATGGCCAGGATACGGTAGCTCGGGATGCGGGCGACGCGTTCGCTGAAATCGGCGTAGGTCAGCATGGGACCGGCTTCTTTTTCTTCGACTTGCAGGCTGCAGGTCAGGCGGGCCTGATGCCACAGGTCGCGGCGCAGGAGGCGGCGGAAATCGGCCCGTTCCGAAAAGCGTTCGGCCAGGATATTGGCAGCGCCCTGGATGGCGTCTTCGACGGACGGTACCTCATCGGTGAGATAGGCCTGGGCGGCTTTTTCCGGTGCCGGGCCATTGGCTCTTTGCGACAGGAACAGGTCTGCCAGGGGTTCCAGGCCGGCTTCACGGGCCATCGAAGCTTTCGTCCTTTTTTTAGGCCGGTATGGCAGGTACAGGTCTTCTACGTCCTGAATCTGCCGGGCGGCTTCCAGTTCCCGGGCCAATTCGTCATTCCAGCAGCCCTGGTCGATGATGGATTGGCGGACCGTTTCCTTGCGGCTGGCCAGGGCCTGTTCATACGCGTATTGCTCCTGGATGCAGCGGAGCTGGACTTCGTCGAGCGTTCCCGTCGCTTCTTTGCGGTACCGGGCGATGAAGGGGATGGTATTGCCCTGGGCGAAGAGGGAAAGGGCAGATTGGACTTGGGCCGGTCGGATACCCAGGGTCCTGGCGATTTCAGCGATCATCGTTTCCTCTGTCATGATTACATTCCTTCCTAACTGAATAGTTGATATTACTTATTGTGTAAAAAGAATTTTACATAAAATGTTGAAATTTTTCTTAATAACCTTTACAATATAATATAGGATACTCAACAGTATCTTATATGATTCAAAGCTGAAATAAAGCTAGAATATCTTATTATACCATAAGTTTTCCAAGAAAGGGGGATAAAAATGGAAATTGCTGAAGTTTTGCGAAAAACGGCTACAAAGTAACTCCGCAGCGCCTGGCAGTGTACGAAGCCATCAATAACAATCCGACGCATCCCAATGCCGAAGCGATTTACAAGATATTACAGCCCAATTACCCGTCTATGAGTCTGGCTACGGTCTATAAGACCATGGAAATTTTTGCCAAGATTGGCATTGTTCAGGTTCTGCAGTGTGCGGAAGATGCGCACCGCTATGATTATAATACGACTCCCCATGCGCATATTCGTTGCGAAAAATGCAACCGCGTCATCGATATCGACATGGACCAGGAGGGACTGCGAAAGCTCGCTGCCGAACAGAGCGGCTTCGTCGTCAACGGCGTCAGTATTTCGTTTGTAGGTATTTGCCCGGAATGCCGGGAAAAATCGTAAGGATTCCATCTTTATAGTCTAGGGACAGGAGCTGCTGCATGAGGCCGGACAGGCTTTATGCGGCAGCCTTTTTATTAGCTGTCGTGCAGGAGGAAAAAATATGTTACATATTGGATGTCATTTATCGGTTTCACAAGGATTTTTGCATATGGGTGACGAAGCTTTATCTATAGGGGCAGATACGTTCCAGTTTTTCTCCCGCAATCCCCGCGGCAGCGGCGTCCGAAAACTGGACGTCGACGATATACAGGCGTTGAACCGGCTCATGGCGGCCCATCACTTCGCGCCTATCCTGGCCCATGCGCCGTATACGCTGAACGGCTGCTCGAAGACGGCCAAGACGCGGGATTTCGCCCGCCAGGCCATGGCCGATGACTTGCGCCGCTTGGAATACGTCGATAACTGCCGTTATAATTTCCATCCCGGCAGCCACGTCGGCCAGGGAGCCGGAACGGGCATCGCCCTCATTGCCGACATGCTCAACACCTGTATGTTCCCCGGGCAGAAGACGACCGTCCTTTTGGAAACCATGGCCGGCAAGGGGACGGAAGTGGGCCGGACCTTTGAGGAACTGGCCGCCATCATCGACAAAGTAGCCATGAACGATAAGCTTGGCGTCTGCCTCGATACGTGCCACGTCTTTGACGGCGGCTACGACATTGTCCACCATCTGGACGACGTATTGGCGGCCTTTGATAAGGTCATCGGCCTGGAACGGCTGAAGGCAATCCATATTAACGACAGCAAGAACGAGCTGGCCAGCCACAAGGACCGCCATGAAAAAATCGGCCAGGGCCATATTGGCCTCGATGCCTTCCGGGCCATCGTCAACCATCCGGCCCTAAAGGACCTGCCCTTTTATCTGGAAACGCCGAACGACCTCGACGGGTATGCCCGGGAAATCGCCCTGCTGCGGTCTTTGCAGCAGTAACTCACTGTCCAAAGGAGGAATTCCATGCGCATTTTACACACAGCGGACTGGCATTTGGGGAAATTATTCTATGGGAATTATTTGACAGAAGACCAGGCCTATGTCCTGGAACAGCAGTTCCTGCCTCTGCTCCGGGACGAAGGCATCGACGCCGTCGTCCTGGCTGGCGACGTCTACGACCGCAGCCTGCCGCCGGCGGAAGCCGTCGAACTCTTTGATGAAATCGCGACTAAGATCACGGCCGATTTGAAGATACCCTTCCTGGTCATCAGCGGCAACCACGACAGCCCGGCCCGCCTGTCCTTTGCCAGCCGCCTCCTGGCACCGCAGGGACTCTATATTGCCGGTGAATTGGACCGCCTCGCCGGGCCGGTCATCCTGGAAGATGAAACGGGGCCTGTCGCCTTTTTGACCATCCCCTATGCTGAACCGGCCGTCGTCCGGCAGTGCCTGGGCCAGGAAACGGTCCGCAGCCATCAGCAGGCTATGGCGGCCCTCCTCGACTGGCAGTACGGCCAGGTCCCGGAAGGGACACGTACAGTCTGCCTCGCCCATGCTTTTGTCGCCGGCGGCGTGGCTAGTGATTCGGAACGGCCCTTATCCATCGGCGGGACGGACCAGGTGACGAGTGACCTCTTTGCCCCCTTTGCCTATACGGCCCTGGGCCATCTCCACGGTCCGCAGAAAGTCACGAGCGATACCATCCGCTATGCCGGCAGCCTGCTCAAATACTCTTTTGGCGAAGCCCGCCAGCATAAAGGCGCCGTCATCGCCGACATCGGACCGGACGGGAAGGCCGCCCTGGCTTTCCGGGACTTCGCGCCGCGCCATGATGTGCGCGTCGTCAGCGGTTCTTTCGAGGCCATCATGGCTGCCGATGACGACCGGACGGATGACTTCATCCTGGCCCGCCTGGACGATACGCAGCCCATCCTCGACGGCATGGCTAAGTTACGGCGTAAGTATCCCAACGTCATGGCCCTGGAAATGCCTAACCGCAACACCCAGGCCGGTGGACAGCGCGACTTTGACCTGCAGCAGGTGACGGAACGCGAATTATTCACCGGTTTTGCTCAGGCCATGCGGCCGGACCAGCCATTGACCGAGGCAGAACAGACCTGTGTCCGCGCTTTGTGGGATGAATTGGAAAAAGGGGGCAGCTTGTTATGATTCCCATTTACTTAGACATGAAGGCTTTTGGCCCCTATGCGGGCCGGGAAATCGTCGATTTCCGCGAATTGGGGGACCATAAACTGTTCCTCATCTACGGGCCGACAGGCTCCGGCAAGACGACCATCCTCGACGCCATGTGTTATGCCCTCTACGGCAGCACCAGCGGCGACAGCCGGACCGGGGCCCATATGCGCAGCGAATATGCATCGCCCCAGGAAGCGACATCCGTGTCTTTCCGCTTTGCCATCGGCCGGAAATACTACCGCATCGACCGCAGTCCGGAACAGGAAATCGCCAAGAAGCGCGGCACGGGCTTGAAAAAGGCTTCGGCCCAGGCCGCTTTGTACGAGACGGATGAAGCCGGGGACCAGGAGAAGCTGGTCGCGGCCAAGAACGTGACGGCTGCCGTCGAACGGCTGCTGGGCTTCAAAGCCGACCAGTTCCGCCAGGTCGTCCTCCTGCCGCAAGGGGACTTCCGCAAGCTGCTCCTGGCCGGGTCCGGCGAACGCCAGCAGATCATGCAGACCCTCTTCCATACCCAGCGCTATGCCCGGCTCCAGGAACTGGCCAAAGCCCGCCACGATGCTCTGGCCGGCCAGTATGAACAAGTACGGCAGCAGCGGGAACAGTGCCTGGCTGCCCTGGAAATCACCGACGAAAAGGAACTGCCTGCCAAGGAAAGACAATGGCAGGACCAGGCAGCCGTTGTAGCGAAAGCGTGGCAGGAAGCCGAAGGGGTGCGCAAGAACTGTCAGGCGGCTTTCCAGGCCGCCCAGACGTTGGAAGCCCACTGGCTGATGCGGGACCAGAAGCTCCGGGAAGCGGCGCAGCTCCAGGACCAGGCCGGACAGTTCCAGGAAAAGCGGGATACCATCGCCATCCTGCGCAAAGCCGAAATCCTGGCCGAGCCGTGCCGCCATCTGGATGACCTGGAACGAGAGGGAAAGGAGGCCCATAAGGCTGCCGAAAAGGCTCGTAAATTGGCCGAAAAGGCCCAGCAGGACCTGACCGGAGCCAAGCAGCGGCTGGAATCCCTTTCCGCCCGTGAAAGCGGCTATAAGGCGGCCTGTGAAGAACAAGTGCAGCTGATGGGCTTACAGGATAAGGCCGGCTCTTACCGGGACTGCTGCCTCGAAGAAGCCCGGTGCCAGAAACAGGTGACCGGCGCCGAAGCGCGCTGGAATCGGGCACGGCAGAAAAAAGAAGCCGAAAAACAGAGCCTGGACAAGGCCCGGGAAGCCGTCGCCGGCCTGGCCGAACAAGCCATAGCCGCCGAACAGGCCAAAGCCCGCTGGCAGGCCCTGAACGACCGGCTCCAGCGCGAAGGCGAAGCCGCCGCCCTGGAAGCACAGGTGAAAGAAGCGCAGAAACAGTGGCAGCACAGCCAGGCCTTCCTGGAAAAGGCGGCTGCCAAAGCCAGGGACGAACGCATTGCCTATGAAAGTGTCCGGGCCCTGTTCCTGCAGGCCCAGGCCGCGGTCCTGGCGTCGGAACTGGAAGACGGGCAGCCTTGCCCGGTCTGCGGCTCTAAAGCCCATCCCCTGCCGGCCGTACGCCCGGACTCCCTGCCGGAACGGCGCGACGTTGAACAGCACCAGAAACGGGCCGATGCCAGTGAAGCCAAGCGCCAGCAGTGGCAAGTGACGGCCAAAGCTGACGAAACCCGCTATCAGGCCCTGCAGGCCCAGTACGAGGCCCTGCGCCGCCAGTATCCCCAGGACGGGACCCTGGCCGACTGGCAGGAAAAGGCCGAACAGGCCCGCATGGCCCTGGCCGGACTGCAGCAGCAGGTCAAGGACGGTGAGGCACTGAAACAGGCCGTTACAGCCGGACAGACCCGGCTGGCCCGTTGGGAAAAGGAAGAAGAAACCGCCCGGATGGCCGCCGAACAGGCGCGGACTGCGGCAGTCAAAGCTGCCGAGACGAAGGCCCGTCTGGAAGCCGACCTGCCGGCAGCCTATCGCGACCCGCTGGCTTTGCAGCAGCGCCTGGACGTCTTGAGCCGCGCCATCAGCAGCTATGAAAAGGACTTGCAGCATTACCGCGATGCCGTCGTCGCCGGCGAACGGCAGGCGGCCCGGCAGCAGCAGGAAGCGCAGCACTGCCGGCAGCAGGTCGACTCCCTGCGGGAGCGCTTCAGCCAGGGCGTCCAGGCCCTGCGGGACCGCGTCCTGGCCGCCGGCTTTGAAAGCGTCAAGGCCTGCCGGGCCATGCAGGCCGCTGTGCCGCAGATACCGGAACTGGAAGATGCCGTCCGCCGCTATGATACTCAGGTCCAGCAGGTCCAGGGCCAGCTGGCGCAGGAAGAAAAAGCCATCGGCAGCCAGTCCCGGCCCGACGTGGCCGCCGCTCGTACAGCCTTGGCCGGAGCCGAACAGGCCAGCCAGGCCTTAGTAGAAGAAAAGGGGAGTCTGGCGGCCAAGTACCAGCGCTGGCAGCAGGAAAAGGAAGCCCTGGCCGCCTTGCAGCAGGAAGGCCAGGACCTGACCGAAGCCTATAAGACCGTCGGCGCCGTCTATGAACTCATTGCCGGCAAGCAGACGGGCATCAACTTTGAACGCTACGTCCTCGGTGCCCTCCTCGATGAAGTCCTGGCCGCCGCCAACGGACGCCTGAAGGGCATGAGCCGCCAGCGGTACAGCTTGCAGCGTTCCCAGTCCTGGGACGACAAGCGGGTCAAGCAGATCGGCCTGGATATCGAAGTCTATGACAACTATACGGGCTATGCCCGTCCGGCCAACACCTTGTCTGGCGGCGAGACCTTCCTGGCATCCCTGTCCCTGGCCCTGGGCCTGGCCGACGTCGTTCAGGCCTATTCTGGCGGCATTCACTTGGATACGATGTTCATCGACGAAGGCTTCGGAACCCTCGACGGCGAAACCCTGGATTATGCCTTG
>CABMPA010000090.1 GCA_902388315.1 uncultured Megasphaera sp.
GTCCACGACGATATGGTCGAAGAAATATTCAGCCGATTCTGTTTAGGTAAATAAAGGGGTGGAACCATGTTTGTAGTCGATACATATGATGTCATCGTCATCGGTGCCGGCCATGCCGGCTGTGAAGCGGCCCTGGCCAGTGCCCGCCTGGGGGCTAAGACCCTGATGGCGACGCTGAACTTAGATAATATTGCCCTCATGCCCTGCAATCCCGCCGTCGGTGGTCCGGGAAAGAGCCATCTCGTCCGGGAAATCGACGCCCTGGGCGGGGAAATGGGCATCAATACGGATAAGACCTGCCTCCAGATGCGTATGCTCAATACCGGCAAGGGACCGGCCGTCTATTCGCTCCGTGCCCAGTCCGATAAGAAGATGTACCAGCTGGCGATGACCAAGACCCTGGAAACTCAGGACCATCTCGATGTCAAGCAGCTCATGATTACGGACTTGATCGTCGAAGACGGTGCCGTTACCGGCGTCCGGACGGAATTGGACGAAGTCTATAAGGCCAAGTGCGTCATCCTGGCGACGGGGACCTACCTCAAGGGGAAAATCATCATCGGTACCTGCACTTATTCCGGCGGTCCTATTGGCCAGCGCTCGGCAGAAGATTTGTCCGGTTCTCTCATCAAGGCGGGACTCAAGCTCATGCGCTTCAAGACGGGGACGCCAGCCCGTGTTGACCGCCGTACCCTGCGGACTGACGAAATGGCTAAGCAGGAAGGGGATAAAGATGGTCATGCTTTTTCTTTCCTGTCAGAACGGAAAGACCGCAACAAAGAGTGTTGCTGGCTGACTTTCACTAATGAAGAAACGCATAAGATCATCCGCGACAACCTCGACCGGGCGCCGATGTGCAACGGCATCATCACCGGCATCGGCCCGCGCTACTGCCCGTCTATCGAATCGAAAATCGTCCGATTTGCTGATAAGAAGCGGCACCAGCTGTTCATCGAACCGGAAGGGGAATCGACGGAAGAAATGTACGTCCAGGGCATGAGTACCAGCATGCCGGCTGATGTCCAGTACGCCTTCCTGCGGACTATCCCTGGCCTGGAAGATGTCAAGATCATGCGTCCCGGTTATGCCATCGAATACGACTGCCTGGATCCGACGCAGCTCACGCCGTGGCTGGAAACCAAGAAAATTTCCGGACTCTTTTCGGCAGGCCAGGCCAACGGGACCAGCGGTTATGAAGAAGCCGCCGCGCAGGGCCTCATGGCCGGTATCAACGCGGCTCTGAAGATACAAGGGAAGGAACCTTTCATCCTGACCCGTTCCGAAGCCTATATCGGCGTCCTTATCGACGACCTGGTCACGAAAGGCACGAATGAACCGTACCGCATCATGACCAGCCGCAGCGAATACCGCCTCATCCTGCGCCAGGATAATGCCGACCTGCGCCTGACCCAGAAAGGCTATGATTTGGGGCTGGTCACGCAGGAACGGTATGACCGCTTCACCGCTAAAAAAGCTGCCATCGAAGAAGGCATTGCAGCCCTTCAGGCCATTTCCGTCACGCCGTCCAAAGCCAATCTGGAAAAGTTGGAACGCCTGGGTACAGCTCCGATTCATACGGCCATCACGGCCTACGACCTCCTGCGCCGTAATGATGTCGATTACGAAGCCCTGCGGACGGTCTTCGACCTGCCGGAACTGGCTGCCGATGTGGAAGAAGAAATCGAAATCATGATCAAATACGAAGGCTATATCAGCCGTCAGATGGAACAGGTCGAAAAGATGAACCGCCTGGAACAGAAGAAGATGCCTGCGGACATCGTCTATGCCGATATCGACACCTTGTCGGCCGAAGCACGGCAGAAACTCGACGAAATCCGGCCCTTGTCCTTAGGGCAGGCCAGCCGCATTTCCGGCGTTTCCCCGGCGGATATCACGGCCTTGCTCATCGTACTGGAACAGCATAGCCGGGAGGAAAAAAATCATGTTTCGCAGTGAATTAGAACAGGCCTTCAGGGCCATGGAACTTACCGTGACAGACGGGCAGCTTTCCCAGTTCTGCACTTTTAATGAAAAACTCGTGGAAACGAACAAGGTCATGAACCTGACGGCTATCACCGACCCGAAAGGCGTCGCCATCAAGCATATGGCCGACAGCCTGTCCTGTTATGATCCGGCTTATTTCAGTCATGGCGCCAGTATCCTCGATTTGGGGACCGGTGCCGGCTTTCCTGGCCTGCCCCTGCTCATTTACCGGCCGGATCTGAAAGTGACTTTTTTCGATTCCCTGCAAAAGCGGCTGACGTTCCTGGAAAACGTCGTCCATGATTTGGGATTGACGGCATCCTTTCTCCATGGCCGGGCCGAAGAAATGGCCCATAAGCCGGAATACCGCAGCGCTTTTGATGTCGTCACCAGCCGGGCCGTCGCCCGATTGAACATCCTGGCCGAATGGGCCCTGCCTTACGTGAAGACCGGTGGCTATTTCATTTCCCTCAAAGGGGCCCAGTATGAAGAAGAACTGGCAGAAGGCGAAAAAGCTCTGCAGATTCTGGGCGGCAAAGTCGCTGAGGTCCGGCCGGTCCACCTGCCAGGGCTCGATGACGTCCGCGCCGTCCTCTATATCGAAAAAGTGAAAGAAAGCCCCAAGAAATATCCCCGCAAGCCGAAAATGGCTGCGAAAAATCCCTTATAGAGAAAGAAGTGTACGCTATGTCTTTGAAAAAAATCCTCTGTCTGGCCGCTGCGGCCTGCCTGACCGTATCGGCTGCTGTCTTTGCTGATACGCCGCAGCCGCCTGAAATCAGCGCTCACGCCGCCTATGTCATGGATGCCGATACGGGCGACACGCTTTACGCCAAAAATGCCGACGACCGGGCTTATCCGGGCAGTACGACGAAAATCATGACCTGTATCCTCGGCGTCGAATTAGGTAAAGCTCAGGGCAAAATGGACCAGCCCATCAACATTACGAAAGATGTCTATGATATTGAAAGCGATGCGTCTGTCCTGGGCATTGATCCGGGGGACCAGATCACCCTGCGCCATGCTATGACGGGGATGATGACCGTGTCCGGCTGTGATGCTACCATTGCCGTCGCCGAAACGGTTACGCCGACCCAGGCCGATTTCGTCGCCAAGATGAATGAAAAAGCCGCTGCTTTAGGCTGCACGAATACCCATTTCGCCAATCCCCATGGCCTGCCGGACAGCAATCACTATTCGACGGCCCGCGATATGGCTACGATTGCCGCTTATGGGATGAAACTGCCGGAATTCCGCGACATGGTCAGCCACAGTGAATACGACATGCCCTATATCAACGGCGGGTCCAAGCACTGCACGACGACGAACTATTTCCTGACTAGCGGCTTCCCCGGAGCCAACGGCATCAAGACCGGCACGACCAATGCCGGCGGTCCCTGCTTAGTCGCTTCGGCGACTCAGGATGGCCGGACAGTCATCGCGTCCATCATGAATTCGGACGACCGCTTCGGCGATGCCCAGAAGTTGATGACTTATGGCTTTTCCGTACTGAAACCGGTAGAACCGGCAGAAAACGTCTATATCCTGCGCCAGGCACCGGCAGGCCAGACTTTGTCGGATATCAAGGAAAAACAGGCACAGGCTGCTGAACTGGCATCGCAGCAGAGACAGGAAGCCGCTGCGGCTGCAGTTTCTACGGCTGCGGCCAAAGCACCTGCTAAAGTAGATACGGCCGTAAAGGCAACGGCTGCGACAGCGGCTAAAACGGCAGCTAAGACGACCACGAAAACCGTTGCCAAAGCTGATACGGCTAAGACCAGTAAGCCGGCTGTTTCCAGCCAGCCTTACGTCCCCTTTTCGCCGGCAGCCTAAAAATGGATATTGACAATCACCGTCCATATTCGTATAATAAACGCATCAGCAGATTCGTACAGGACTGACGGAATCAAGTGGAGTCACCACGTGAACTGTACGGAGCTTTTCATGCCGACCGTCTGGGCAAGAGTATGCTACATATTCTTGAGCCAGGCGGCCGGTATTTTTTTTGCCAGCCTGGCTCCTCACAAGGAGTGTTGTCTAATGAAACGAAATCGCTGGCTCATTGCCCTGTCTGCCATGGGGCTCCACCTCTGTATCGGCAGTGTCTACGCCTGGAGTGTCCTCACCAAGCCCATCATGGAATCCATGGGGTTCACTCTCAAAGAAACGACGTGGACCTTTTCCCTGGCCATTTTGTTCCTCGGCTTATCGGCCGGTTTTTTGGGCAGCTTTGTCCAGAAAATCGGGCCCCGTAAATCGGGCCTGTTGTCCATGACCTGCTTCGTCACGGCCATGTTCGGTACGGCAGGGGCTCTCTATGCACACAGCCTGCCCATGCTCTACGCCTTCTACGGCGTCATCGGCGGCGTCGGCCTGGGGACGGGCTATATCACGCCCGTATCGACACTGGTCAAATGGTTCCCGGAAAACCGGGGCTTCGCTACGGGCCTGGCCATCATGGGATTCGGTTTTGCCAGCCTCATCGCCGGTCCGGCCATGCAGCTGCTGGTCCAGCACTTTGGCCTGGTCGTTAACTTTGTCATCCTCGGCTGTATCTATATGGTCATCATGACGGCTTCGTCGCTCTACCTGGCTCCGCCGGCAGCCGAAGACGTTCCGGCCAAGGCCGAAAAAGAAGCTTCCGTCGAATATGCCGATGCCCAGCCGCAGTTCACCGTCCGTCAGGCCATGAAGACCTGGCAGTTTTACGCCATCTGGTGGCTCTTCTTCACCAACATCACCTGCGGCATCGCCCTGCTGTCCGTCGCCTCACCGATGGCTCAGGAGGTCGTCGATATGTCGCCGATGGCAGCGGCTTCCATGGTCGGCCTTATCGGCCTCATGAACGGTGCCGGCCGCATTGCCTGGGCAACCGTATCCGACTACATCGGCCGTTCGGCTACATATGTCCTCTTCTTTGCCATCGAGATCCTGGCCTTCTGGCAGCTGGCACACGTTACCAGCGCCTTTAGCTTCCAAGTCCTGGTCCTGCTCATCATATCCTGCTATGGCGGCGGCTTCTCGTGCATGCCGGCCTACCTCAGCGATCTTTTTGGCACGAAATACCTCAGCGCCATCCACGGCCGCATCCTTACGGCCTGGGGAGCAGCTGGCGTCGCCGGCCCCCTGGTCCTGTCGCTCATCAAAGAAAACACCAATAGTTACACCGTGACCTTGTACTTCTTCGTCGGCGCCTTCACCGTCGCCCTGGCCCTGATGCTCTTCCTCAAATACCGCACCCGCCACGGCATCGCCCGCGTCGCAGAAGCACGGGGATGATCGTTCATCGATGATCGTTCATCGTAGGTCGTAGGTCGTTCATCGAAGAGGGGGAGCGCGTGAAGGCTTCTGCCATCAGACGAGGGACCGTTGTTTTATAGTTTGTAGTACGGAGTTTGTAGTTTGTAGAAGAGGGCTTTAAATTTAAAACCATCCACTACAAACTGCAAACTACAAACTTAATACTCAAAAAAAGCTGTCGCTCATGTGGCAGCTTTTTTTCGACGAACGACGAACGCATCGCCATAGGTGATGTTATGGCAAAACCGTTATGGATTAACGGCAAATCATTCACGGCCTGTGGCCTTGTGCGTAGGGGACGTCCTGCTAAGGCGTCCCGCTGTGAACAATGGGAGATATACTTAGTTGGTATATGTGGTATGGTTTTGCGGCTGGCGGAGAGGGCTTTCAACAAACGGCATTTCACGGGATTCCCACAACGGGCCGCCAGCCACTGCTGTCCGTTCTGGCAACCATCCTGCGCCTTCTGTTGGTCGGCACTTGATGGGCCAGAAAGGCTTTTGGTCGGCCCCTACAGCGACATCTGTGATGTCGCGGCGACCTGCGGGCTCGCCACGTGCGAGCCCCTACACATGTGAATAAAATCACTTAATGAGCTGGATGCATAGATGAATGAAAATGATTGCTTTTTAATTATGATGAACGAATTTGATTGAAGTTGATTGAATATAACGGTATAATGAGGCCAAAGGAGGATAAAAGGGAAGTGATACGATGTTGACAGAGGAAAGACATGAAAAAATCATGCGTCTTGTCAATACGAGCGGTGCCGTTTCCGTTCAGGACTTAGTAAGTTTTCTGAACATTTCCGAATCGACGGTCCGCCGGGATTTGCTCACACTGGACCGTGAAGGCCGTCTGCGCCGCGTCCATGGCGGAGCCACGACGCTGCGCGATGATTCTTCATACGAAGCGGATATGGAAAACCTGCAGGACAAGTATTCCATTCATATGAGCGATAAACGCCGCATCGCCCAGTATGCAGCCAGCTTGATTGGAAAAGATGATTTCGTCTATCTCGATGCCGGTTCGACGACGGAGCAGATGGCGGATTTCCTGGCCGGGTCTGAAGCGACCTTTGTGACTAACAGCATCCCGCTGGCTCAGAAGTTGGGGCGCAGCGGCAGCCGTATCTATATCCTGCCCGGACGGGTCAAAGGCGATACGGAAGCCATTGTTGGCAGTGATATGCGGGATATGATCGGCCGCTATCATTTCACCAAGGGCTTCTTTGGAGCCAATGGAATCGCTCCCCATTCCGGCTGTACGACGCCAGATGATGAAGAAGCTGTCTGTAAGCGCGCTGCCGTAGGCCAGTGCCTGGACCGTTTCGTCCTGGCCGATTCCAGTAAATTCGGGTTATCTTCGCACATAACATTTGCAGACTTATCAATGGTTACGCTGATTACGGCCAAAAACGAAGAACACATTGATTACCGGCCTTATCAGCAGATTACGGAGGTGCATATTCTGTGATTTATACAGTTACGTTCAATCCATCGTTAGACTATGTCGTCCATATGAAGACCTTTAAGGCCGGTGACATCAACCGGGCCGAACAGGAAATGATTTATCCCGGCGGCAAAGGAATCAACGTATCCCTCGTCCTGGGGAACCTTCATATTCCGTCCAAGATGCTCGGTTTCATCGCAGGCTTTACGGGCCGGGAAATTGAACGCTTAGCCCAGGCCAATGGCGGTGATACGGATTTCATCGTCCTCGATGAAGGCTGCTCGCGGATCAACCTCAAAGTCAGTGCCGATGATGAAACGGCTGTCAACGGCATGGGCCCTCACATTTCGGAAGAAAAACTGAAAGCCCTGCTGGCCCAGATCGATGCCATCAAAGCCGGCGATACCCTGGTATTGGCTGGCAGCATCCCCAGCGACATCCCCGATGATATTTACGAACAGATCCTCAAACATCTCCAGGGCCGTGACATCCGCGTCGTCGTCGATGCCACCGGCGATCTCTTGAAGAATGTCATCAAATATAAACCGTTCCTCATCAAACCGAACAATTTCGAATTAGGTGAATTATTCAGCGTCGACCTCCATACAGATGAAGAAATCATTGTCTGCGCCAAACAGCTTCAGGCCATGGGGGCCCGCAACGTCCTCGTCTCCCTCGGCGGCGACGGCGCCCTGCTCCTCGGTGAAGACGGCCAGGTATACCGCCGCCAGTCCCCGAAGGGAACACTGGTCAACTCCGTCGGTGCCGGCGACAGCATGGTAGCCGGATTCCTGGCTGGGTTTGAAGCGTCTAAAGGCGACCTTCAGGAAGCCTTGAAAATGGGCATCAGCGCTGGCAGTGCTTCGGCATTCCATGAATGGCTGGCTACGGAAGACGACATCAAAGAAGTATATGCGGCCTTATAAGGCAACGAACAAGCATTTTTATAGAGCATAGAGAAGGAGAGACACAATGCGTATTGTAGATTTACTCAAGAAACAGAGCATTGACCTCAATGCGTCTGTAGCCGATAAGGCAGCCGCCATCGACCATCTGGTCGACCTCATGGCTGCTGGTGGTAACCTGAACGACAAAGAGCTGTACAAACAGCGCGTCCTCGCTCGTGAAGCCGAAGGCAGTACGGGTATCGGCGAAGGTATCGCCATCCCCCATGCCAAGACGGAAGCCGTCAACGAACCGGGCCTGGCTTCGATGATCGTCCGCGACGGCGTCGACTACGAAAGCCTCGACGACGAACCGGCTCACTTGTTCTTCCTCATCGCCGC
>CABMPA010000091.1 GCA_902388315.1 uncultured Megasphaera sp.
TTCCGCCCGTGACGGCAGACCTGTCTTGACCAGGTTTTCCAGTACCTGTGTGGCCCAGATGACGGGGATGTGCGCCGATTCGCAGACCCACATGATTTCTTCCTGGAGCTCAGCCAGGCGTCGATAGCCGACTTCGACGGCCAGGTCACCGCGGGCGATCATGATGCCAAGGGGCTGACGGGATGCGGCCTGGATGATGATGTCCGGCAAGTGGTCTACGGCTTCTTTGTTTTCGATTTTTGCGACCAGCGCCAGGTGGTGGAACGATTTGCCGCAGCGTTTATTCAATTCTTTCTGCAAGAGGGCCACGTCGGCTGCTGATTTCACGAAGGAATAGCCAATGGCGTCGGCATGATGGACGACGAAGTCCAGGTCTTCTTTGTCTTTTTCCGTCAAAGGCGACAGGTTCATCGGCGTCAGTGGGAAGTTCAGGCTCTTCTGGTTCTTGATTTTCCCGCCTTTCGGCTTGGTATAGGTAATCTTCAGGTAGGCCCCCTTCTCGGTCAGGCTTTCGACGACAGCCCGTATTTTCCCATCGTCGATGAGGACGGGCTGGCCGCTGCGGAGGTTTTCAAAGACTTCCGGGATACTGCACGATAGGACGATATTTCCCGTATAATCCGAGGGATACGACGAAATGGCGCCGGATACGAGGAAGACTTGTTCTCCCGGCATGACCTTGGCTTCGCCATAGCGCAGCAAGACTGAGGCAATGCGGACTTTCGGACCGGCCAGGTCCATGTAGACTTTGCAGTGATGCCCCGTTTCGGCTTCGGCCTGGCGGATATAGGAAATCATGGCCTCCCAGATTTCGCGGGAATCATGGGCGCAGTTGATGCGGGCGCAGTCCATGCCGGCAGCAACGAGGTTGCGGATAAGGTTCCCGCCATCTTCGGCGGCTTCGGTCGGCAAAGTCACCATGATACGCGTCCCTGTCTTGGCCGTACCAAAAATCCGTCCTGTGTTATAGGCCAGGAGCGTATCGCCATAGAAGAAGCGCTTCGTCTGGGGGTAAGGGATTAGTTTATCCTCCGGTTCATGGCAAATCCGGCCGAGGGAGGCCATGACGGCATCCAGATTGGTAATCGCCCGGGCTTCACCGCGTCCCAGTGAGGACAGTCCCAATGGCAGAAGGGAGCGCTGGATTTTCCGCAGGTCATGGCAGCGCAGGGCTAAGTAAAAGGCCATATTCCAGGCGCTATAGACGAAGCGCGTCCGCTGTATCTGCGGCAGCCAGTGCTGGAATAAGGCGTCGCCCCGGGAAAGGACGTCGCGCCGGAGCTGGCAGAGGACGTCGTAGAGTTCGTTCGTCGATGTATATATTTCCTGTTCCAATGTAATCACCTCAATATCATGAATTTTCTTCATAATAATATTATATTCCCGGCATGGTTCTTTCTCAATGCTTTCTGTTTTGTTTTACAGCGATTTTACAAAATTCGAGCAGCATCTAATAGTCACGTATTCCTAAAAAAAGGGACTGCCCATGATGGTAAAAGTCATCATGCAGCAGTCCCTTTGACAACCGTCCCTCTTACCGGAGTGGAATCCCGGCGGGGAATCAGGCAGCCTGATCCGGTTGGATACGGTAATATATATTTTCAGCAAAATCTTTGACCGATTCTACGTTGAATAATTCATTCGGCCGGTAGGAATTCTACGGCGCTGCGCAGGTTCTCATAGAAAAGAACGGCGCACTGTTGTATTTACAACAATCAATCAGTTATTTATATCAAAGGCTTTCAACCCATGATTCGATTTCTTTTTCAGAGGCCGTACGGCTGAAACGCCGTCCTTCCAGCCACTTTCCGCCTTTCGCTAGTTTTTCCAGGTTATTCTGGCTCCTAGTGATTCCAGCGGAATTAGATGTAGAAAAAGGAATCAGGGTCTTACCTGTAAAATCATATTGTTCAACAAAAGTATCCATGATGCGGGGTTCTTCATACCACCAGATGGGATAGCCGATATAGATGGTATCGTATTTTCCTATGTCAATTTTCTCCCCACCGATGGATGGACGGACATTTTTGTCGCGCTGCTCCCGGGTAGCACGATTCTGTTTGTCACTGTAATTCAAATCCTGTACCGTATATGGTTCAGCTGGGACGATTTCATAGATATCTGCCTGTTCTGCCTCAGCAATGATATTGGCAACCCGCTTCGTCGTCCCGGTAGCCGAAAAATATACGACCAGTGTCTTTCCTGTCTTGCCAGAACTGTCCTCCTTTCCTGCCTGGGTAGCGCCTGCCGTTGTCGTCACTTCATGTTTTTCTGAAGAGGTGCCCTTTACTCCGCTTCCACAGCCTGTCAGCAATAGCATGAAAATCATGCAAAACAGCATGCCTATCAGACTCGTTCGAAGTATGCCAGGCTTTCTCCCCTCTTTTGTATCGGCCATTACAACATCTCCTATCTGGAGCAGCGCTTCTGGCGA
Source organism: uncultured Megasphaera sp. (assembly GCA_902388315.1). Classification (GTDB taxonomy): domain Bacteria; phylum Bacillota; class Negativicutes; order Veillonellales; family Megasphaeraceae; genus Megasphaera. The sequence goes on from CABMPA010000091.1 coordinate 2,435, forward strand.
TAAAGAGTTACCGGCTAAAATCTACTTCCGAAAATTCAATCAAGAGGTCGGCAATGTCCTGAATAATGGATTCATACAGTTCCTTGCCTTTTTCTGTCAGCGAAATGTAGACGGCCCGCTTATCTTCATTGCAGATGCTCCTGCGAATGATGGGTTCACTATATTCTTCCAACCGCTGGACCAGCCGGGATAAGGCACTCTGGCTCATCTGGATTTTTTCACAGGCATCTTGCAGCTTCATCTTGTGCTGGCTGCTTTCGCCCAGGTAGTAGAGCAGGTAAAAATCATTGAGGCAAAGGCCTGTCTTTTCCTTGATCCGGCCTTCAATTTTCTGTTCCAGCATGCGATAGCTTTTGGTGAACCGCATCCAATGATGGATAATCTGGCATTCGTTACTATTATTCATTCGAGCGTCTCCTTTGCATTACTTTATTTGTATGTGCATGTATATATTTTATGGCCAGAGTGCTCTCCCGTCAACGTCCTGCCAGGTATTGATTTCTCAATTCATACAGATTTTCCAGCAATCCAGTCGCGTAACTCATCTTCTGTTACAGACGCAGTAAACCGCTTCCCATCCCGGATGTCTGCTGACGGAGCTATCTGTTTTAGATAGGTTACCGTATCTCCGATGGGACTAGAGCCAGAAGTAACAAAGGGAATGATCGTCTTCCCACTCAGATTTTCCGATTCCAGAAAAGTATCAATGATTTTCGGTTCTCTATACCACCAAATGGGAAAGCCAAGATAAATCACATCATAGGCAGAAAAATCATCGAGACTACCCTGGATAGCGGGTCTAGCCGCAGGGTCATTTGTTTCCCGGGAGCTCCGGCTCTGCTTATCATTCCAGTTCAAATCCGCCTTGGAATACGGCACTTCCGGCACAATTTCATAGAGTCCTGTCCCAGTTACCCTGGCCACCTTTTCAGCTACTTTCCGGGTAATCCCGGTGGCTGAGAAAAACACTGTAATTCCTTTACGCATAGTATTACCTCCTGTAAAATAAAATCTGTCATATCTCATTGGGTAATGGACAGAATAGAATCGACGTCTTCCCGGTCGCTCCGGAAATCATTGATGGCATCATCGGACCGATAGCCCAGGCCTATTCCCATGATGATCCGCTCCGTATCCGGAATCCCCAGCTTACTCCGGAGATAAGACGGAGCAGATACAAAGGCCACTGCCGCAATGGAATCCACGCCATGGTTGAAAGCGCTAAGCATCAGGCTTTCTTCAAAGGCTCCGGCATCGAAAATTTCCCAGAGCGGACCATTGGCCGATACGGTGATGACAGCTATCGCCGGCGCCTGGAACAGGGTCTGCTGGCTTTGTCCGAATTTATAGCGCTGTGCGCCGAGAAATTCCTGCAGCTGCCGTCCCCAATTCGACATGTTATGTTGCTCTCTCCTTCCCCAATTTTCTCCGCGGAACGAAATCATTTCCGGCCCTTCCTGGACTGCCGTCCCATTCACGTAGGCTTCCCGGATGTCTTCAGCGGCCTTGCCTAAGGCGACATAGAGTTTCCAAGGTTGTGCGTTCGCCCAGGACGGGGCCCATCTTGCATCTTTTACGATGTCGCGGATGGTTTCTTCCGACACCGGTTTACTGCTGAAATTACGAATCGATCTTCTGTTGACTAAAGCGTCCTGAATTGTTTTTTCTCCCATGATAATCTCTCCTTTTCTAATTTATACGCCATAATATCCATCAAAAGCCTTGGATATAATCTGCCATCCCGTACCGGGGAATTTCAATAACTGCAGATATTCGACATATTGATTTCCATGCCAGTTTTCAATGATGACCTTGGCACTGGCCGCCTGCCCGCTGATATCCAGATAGTCCAGACGTCCTGTCGCCTGCGTCTTGCCGTTCCGTTCTACACTATCGAACAGTGCCTGAATCGGCATCCCGTTAATCAGTGCATTCTTGTGATAGGCCCGCTTGAGCCGTGTCATATCCCCATTGGCACCTTCAATATAATCGTCGATAGTCTGTCGTACTGCATTGTATTCCTTTGTCATTCTAAGCATTGTAATTCCTCCTTTAACCTTCTGCGAATCCAATTCCTGTCTTGGATGATATCTTCCAACCTTCCATCGTCTTCAACAGATGGAAATATTCTACGAAATTCGCTCCATGCCAATCTTCAATGATGATTTTCGTACTAGCTACAGGGCCTGTAATATCGATGAAATCAATGTGGCTGGTCGAATCCGTCTTCCCCCTTTCGGTTACGATGTCATACAGTTCCTGAATCGGGCTGCCGTTGATGATAGCCGAGGGAAGAAATACGGAGCGAAGGGCTTCCAAATCTCCGTTCCCTCCTGCCGTATACGTCTGAATGACCTTTTCAATTTCTCTGTAATCTTGTGTTGTCTGTGATACCATAGGGATAGCTCCTTTCTGTTCAACCATCTGGCTTTTTTCTTTGTCTTTTTATTATATGTATGCGCACGCATGTTATTGGTTGGAAAAAATGTCCACGACTTTTTTTCGTCCTGAACAGTAATTTATTTGCATGTGCATACATATAATAGCATGGGGAAATCGTCCTGTCAATACTTTTGGGGATCTAAAAAATATGTTTTCCATATGGGAAGGTAATGATATATATATTTTTCTAATCATGAAATCCGTGATATACTGACCCTTGTTTCTACGAAAGGAGTCTTATTATGGAATGGATTACGACGACGGATATTCACATCCTCTTTGGGCTGCACCTCCTGGCCGGGCCGCACATGGATGCTTTCATCACTTACTTCACGACGGTGATCAATACGCTTTGGCTCTGGGCCATCCTGGCAGCCGCTGGTCTTTGGAAACGGCGGAGCCGCTGGGTCACGCTTACCATCATCGTCGCCGTCATCCTGGCCATCCTCGTCGGTGATGTGGCCATCAAACACTTCGTCATGCGTATCCGGCCGTATCTGGTCATTCCCGGTGCGCCGACGCTGGATACGCTGAAATACCCAATCAGCTACTCTTTTCCGTCAGGCCATTCGTTCTTCTTTTTTGCCGGGGCTACGGTCTTATTCCGGGCCTGCCGACGCCTGGGCATAGCGGCCTACGGCCTGGCCTGCGTCGTCGCCTTTTCCCGTATGTACCTGTTCATGCATTTCCCCAGCGACGTCCTGACCGGTGCCGTCCTGGGTATTATCATCGGAAATATTGCCTGGCAGATATGCGGGTATGCCAAAAAGCGGCTGTCTTATTAAGACAGCCGCTTTTTACGTTGGTCATACAGGATTAAAAGTATACCCCATCACGATGAACGATGAACTACGAACGATTAAGCTTTTGCTTTTTTCGGCACTAAATCACCGACCCGGTCCAGGATATAATGGGGCTGGTAAGAGAACTGCTGGATATTTTCCCGGTTAGAGACACCGCTCATGACCAAGACTGTTTCCATACCCGATTCTACCCCACCGATGATGTCCGTGTCCATCCGGTCGCCAATCATGACGGCTTCTTCGGAATGGACGCCCAGCTTTTTCAAGCCCGTGCGCATCATCAGTGGATTGGGCTTGCCGATGAAGTAGGCTTGTTTCCCCGTAGCCAGTTCAATCGGTGCAATCAAGGCCCGGCAGGCCGGGATGACGCCCCGGTCGCTAGGGCTGGTCATATCACCATTGGTGCCAATAAGCTTGGCCCCTTTGTTAATCAGCTCAGTCGCCTTGATGATCATTTCATAATTATAGCCTGTCGTTTCGCCGACGACTACATATTCCGGATTGACATCATTGAAGGGGATACCGACTTCATAAAGGGCATTGATCAAGCCGTGGGCCCCGATGATGTAAGCCGAGCAGCCTGGAGCCTGGGTTTTCAGGAAATGAGCCGTTGCCAGGGCACTCGTATAAAAATGACTTTCCTCGATATCCAGCCCCATAGACTGGAGCTTTTTGCGAAGTTCCAGCGGAGTCCGTTCGCTAGAATTGGTAAGGAACAGGAACTGCTTCTTTTCTTTCTGGAGCCAGTTTACAAATTCCTTTACCCCTGGAATCAAGGTGCTTCCCTGGTAGATGACACCGTCCATATCACTGATGAAACCTTTTTTAGAGCGTATGATATTCAAATCCCTCATGAATTGATTCCCCCTTCATAAATGAACGCTATTGATTCGCCACGAAGCCGGCGATGACCATGCGCTGTACTTCATTGGTGCCTTCATAAATCTGCATGATCTTGGCATCGCGAACGAGTTTTTCTACCGGATATTCCCGGCTGTAACCGAAGCCACCAAGGATCTGAACAGCTTCCAATGCGACCTGGACGGCCATATCACCGGCAAAGCATTTGGCAATGGCCGCTTCGCGGGTGTAATTCCGTTTCGGTACGGCATAGTACGTGTTGAGGAAGTTGATGATCGCCGCACGGGCGACTTCGGTCTTCATATCCATATCGGCCAGTTTAAAGGCGATGACTTCGTGCTTGATGATCGGTTTGCCAAAGGTGACGCGCTGTTTGGCATATTTAACCGATTCGTCGATGGCCCGCTGGGCAATGCCGACGGCCAAAGAAGCGACCATAGGCCGGGCCAGGTCCAGGGTCTGCATAGCATAGATGAAGCCCTTCCCTTCCTGACCGATGAGGTGGTCTGCCGGGATGTGGACATCCTGGAAGATGACTTCTGTCGTATTGGACAGGCGGATACCCATCTTATCTTCTTCTTTGCCGACAGAAACGCCTGGGCGGTCCCGTTCGACGATGAAGGCCGAAATGCCTTTGACACCTTTTGTCTTATCGGTGATGGCGAATACCGTATAGACCGAGGCGACACCGCCGTTGGTGATGAAGCATTTCGTGCCGTTCAAGACGTATTCGTCACCCTGTTTGACAGCGACTGTCGTCCCGGCTGCCGCATCGGAACCGGCATTGGCTTCAGTCAGGCAGAAAGCGCAGAAACCGCTACCTTTTTCGCCGGTCAAGTATTCGGCATAGAGTTTCTTCTGGGCATCCGTACCGTGCTGGAGCACCGGTTTCAGGCCCAGGCCGGAAGCGGCGATAGCCGTAGCGACGCCGGCATCGACTTTGGCCAGTTCTTCATAGACAGCTGCCACGGTGTAGTAGTCCTGGCCCAGGCCGCCGTATTCTTCCGGGATTTCCAAGCCGCAGAAGCCCATGTCAACGGCTTCCTGATAGATGTCCAGCAACTTCTGACCCGGTTCCTTCGCCTGATCCAATTCATGAACAAAGGGAGCCACTTTCTTTTCAGCAAAATCTTTAGCCAAATTGACCAAGTCCTGCTGGTCTTTCTTCAAAATGTAACCCATGATGAAAACCTCCTCTGACAGAAAATAAGCGGATGACAAACGTGTATATACTATACTATTTACCATCATTCTATCAGAAATGGCCGAAAAAGCAACTGTTAGGGGTTAGCAGTGAGCAGTTTGCAGCAAACGATAAAAATTTAAAGCCATTTTCTACAAACTATAAAAAAAGAGGCTATCGCATTAAGACAGCCCCTTTTTGAGTTTTAAGTTTGCAGTTTGTAGTTTTTAGTGAAGGTTTTTAAATTTAAACTGTACCCTTTGTCAAGGACACTTTTAAAAGTTTATACCCCAG
>CABMPA010000092.1 GCA_902388315.1 uncultured Megasphaera sp.
AGGTAGGCCAGGTCGCGGGCCAGGGTGGCCGGGTTGCAGGAGACGTAGACGACGCGTTTGGGTTTGCTCTGGGCGATGGCTTTGAGGACCGGTTCGCCGCAGCCGGCCCGGGGCGGGTCGAGGACGATGACGTCGGGACGGACGCCGTTTTTGATGAGTTCCGGCAGTTTATAGATGGCATCGCCTAAGATGAACTGGGCGTTGCCGACGCGGTTGTCTTTAGCGTTGCGGACGGCGTCGCGGATGGCCGGGGCGACGATTTCGATGCCGTAGACCTGTTTGGCTTTCTGGGCCAGGAACAGGGTGATGGTCCCGGTGCCGCAGTAGACGTCGGCCACGGTTTCGCCGCCTTTGAGGCCGGCAAAGTCGAGGGCCGTTTCATAGAGGCGCTGGGCCTGTTCGCTGTTGACCTGGAAGAAGGACTGGGCGGAAATGTGGAAGGTCAGGGGGCCGATGGAGTCGTGGATGGTCCCTTTGCCATAGATGGTCTTGGTCTTGGGTCCCAAGATGACGTTGGTATGGCGCTTGTTGACGTTCTGGACGACGCTGGTCAGGCCGGGGATGTCGCGGCGCAGGCGCTGGACCAAATCTTTCATGTGCGGTACCATGTCGCAGGCCGTGACCAGGCAGACCATGATTTCACCGGTATGGACGCCGACGCGGCCCATGATGTGGCGGACGATGCCCGTCCGGGCGTCTTCGTCATAGGCGGGAATCTTGAAGTCCCTCATCCACTGGCGGACGACGGCGACGATGGCGTTGTTCCCTTCTTTCTGGATGGCGCAGTCCGTCACGTCGATGACTTCGTGCGTAGCTGCGGCAAAGCAGCCGATAGCGACTTTGCCCTTGCCGGCAGCGGCGACGGGGAACTGCATCTTATTGCGGTAATGCCAAGGGGTCCTGGCGCCCAGGGTCGGCAGGACGTCGAGGCCCTGCAGGTGGCCGATGCGTTCCAGGGCATCCCGGACCTGCTGGCGCTTTTCCTTCAATTCCCCTTCATAGCTGAGGTGCTGGAGCTGACAGCCGCCGCAGCGGTCGTAGACGGGACACTGGGGCTGGATCCGGTCCGGCGAAGGCTTCAGGATTTCGACCAGGGCTGCCGCAGCATAGTTCTTTTTGACCAGGGTAATGCGGGCCCGCACGTTTTCACCGGGCAGGGCGAAGGGCACGAAGACCGTAAAGCCTTCATAGCGCCCGACGCCTTCGCCGCTGCTGCCCAGGCGGACAATGGATATATCATAGGTTTTCCCCTTCTGGACGGGGATTTGCCGTGTTTCTTTCATGAGTTTCCTTTCTATTTAGACGATGATTTCGCTGACGACCGGTTCCTGGACGGGAGCCGGTTCCGGTGTGACGATGATGTGGTCGGCCACCTGCTGGGCCAGATTCATCATATCGGCACCTTCCTTGCCGTATAAGGTGAACAGGGCTTCGCCGGGACGGACCGGGTCATAGAGTTCTTTGAACAGGCGGATGCCGACCATGGGGTCGATGGCATCTTCCTTGCGGGCCCGGCCGGCTCCCATGGCCATGGCGATTTCGCCGAGGGCCCGGCCGTCGATGCGGGTGATGTAGCCTTCATCAGTGCAGACGGCCGTAAAGACCTGGGGCGCCCTGGTGAGGGGCCGCTTGCCGATCCACGACGTACTGCCGCCCTGGACTTTGACGAATTCCCGGAATTTGGCCAGGCCTTTGCCAGAGGCGACGAGGTCGCGGATCATGGCTCTCCCCTGCCCTTCGTCCCGGGCCTTGCCGCCGACGATGAGCATCTGGGCGCCGATGGCTTCGACGACTTCCATGAGCCGCCGGCCGCCTTTGCCCGACAGGGCTTCGACGGCTTCATCGACTTCCAGGCAGTTGCCGATAGCTGTCCCCAGGGGTGCTTCCATGGACGTGACGACGGCCCGTGTCGGCCGGCCGGCCAGGTTGCCGATGCCGACCATGGTCCGGGCCAGTTCCCGCGCCCGTTCTTTCGTCTTCATGAAGGCGCCGTCGCCGTATTTGACGTCGAGGACGATGGCGTCGGCCCCGGAGGCGATTTTCTTGCTCATAATCGAGCTGGCGATGAGGGGGATGCTCTCTACCGTCGCCGTCGCGTCGCGCAGGGCGTAGAGCAGTTTATCAGCCGGTGCGATTTCACCGGACTGGGTGATGAGGGACAGGCCGATGCGGCGCACTTGTTCCAGGAACTGTGCTTCCGGCAGGACGACGTGGAAGCCGGGGATGGATTCCAGTTTATCTGCCGTGCCGCCGGTGAATCCCAGGCCGCGGCCGCTCATCTTGGCGACGGGGACGCCGGCTGCCGCTACTAAGGGCGCGACGATGAGCGTCGTCGTATCGGCAATGCCTCCCGTGCTGTGCTTGTCGACTTTGATGCCCGGAATGGACGACAAGTCGACCATATCGCCGGAATGGGCCATCGCCAGGGTCAGTTCCTTCGTTTCTTCATAGGTCATGCCCTGGAAATAGACGGCCATGAGCCAGGCCGCCGCCTGGTAGTCGGCGACGCGCCCTGCCGTATAGTCAGTGATGAAGCGCGAGATTTCTTCTTTCGTCAGGACCTTGCCGTCCCGTTTGTGTTCGATGCAGTCGATGGGCCACATAGGATCACCTCAGTTCCGATAAAAAGCTGGTACCGAATTCAAGGCCTGTCAGGCCGAAATTATCCATGATGCTCATGCCCAGGTCGGCATAGGTCTGGCGGAGCCCTAAGTCGACGGATTCCTTCAGAGCCGGGCTGTAGAGCAGGAGCGGTACCCGTTCGCGCGTATGGTCCGTGCCGTGCCAGGTCGGGTCGTTGCCGTGGTCCGACGTGATGACCAGCAGTTCGTCGTCGTGGATTTCCGTCAGGAGCTGGCCCAGTTCCTTATCGAAGGCTTCCAGGCAGTCGGCATAGCCCTTGACGTTGCGGCGGTGGCCGTACAGGCTGTCGAAGTCGACGAAGTTGGCCATGAGCAGGCCCTTGTCCTTGCGGTGGGCTGCCAGCTGGGTCCGCAGGGCTTCCATGTCTTCGTGGTTATTGGCCGTGTGGTACGATTCGGTCAGGCCGATATGGGCGTAGATGTCGCCGATCTTGCCGACGCCGACGACGGCATAGCCCGCTTCGGACAAATAGGAGAAGACCATTTTCCGCTTGGGCAGGCGGCTGTAGTCGCGGCGGTCGCCCGTGCGGATAAAATGGCCCTGGGTCCCGACGAAGGGCCGGGCGATGATGCGCCCTACTTCATAAGGGCCGACGCAGACTTCGCGGCGCGTAATGTCGCAGATACGGTACAATTCTTCCAGGGGGATGACGTCGTTATGGGCGGCAATCTGGAAGACGCTGTCCGCCGAGGTGTAGACGATGGGCAGGCCCGTGCGGAAGTGTTCCGGCCCCAGGCGTTCGATGATTTCCGTGCCCGAAGCGATTTCATTACCGATGTAGCCGTAGCCCGTCTTTTCCGTAAAGGCCTTCAAGAGGTCCGGCGGGAAGGCGTCCGGGAAGGTCGGGAAGGGATTTTCTACAGGGTTGCCCATAAATTCCCAATGGCCGCTGGTCGTATCCTTGCCGGCCGAGATTTCCTGCATGAGGCCATACGAGCCGACGACATCGGCCGGTTCAGGATGGATATGGGCGACGCGTCCCAGTCCCAGGCGGCGCAGATTGGGCACCTTCAAGGGCACGTTGGCGTCGATGTGGCCATACGTATCGGCCCCTTTGTCGCCAAATTTTCCGGCATCCGGTGCATCGCCGGCGCCGACGCTGTCCGTGACGATGACGATGATGCGATTGAATTTCATAAGAATCCCTCCTTATAATCCCGGCAGATATTTGCGGGCTTTTTCAAAGGCTGCGATGGTCTTGGCATCGGTGATTTCGTTCTGATCGATAAGGTCTTCCATTTCCTTGGGCGTGTAGTATTCGACGTTCATGAATTCGTCATCGTCGAGGTGCTGTTTCCCCTTCCGGAGGCCCCGGGCCAGATAGAGGTAAATCCGTTCGCTGCAGAATCCCGGCGACGTATAGGTATAGCCTAAGGGCAGGATTTCCGAAGCCGTGACGCCCGCTTCTTCTTCCAGTTCCCGGGCGGCGCAGTAATCAGGCGATTCGCCGTCGTGTTCGATTTTTCCGGCCGGTACTTCCAGCATGGCCTGGGCGGCGGCATAACGGTACTGGCGGACGAGGATGATCTTGCCGTCATCGGTCAGCGGCAGGATGGCGCAGGCGCCGAAATGCCAGACCGCTTCGCGCGTGGCCGTCTTCTTTTCACCGCCCTGGCCGTCGTCGATGGAGACGGTATCGACCGTGACGTGCAGGACCCGGCCCTTCATGATTTCTTTACGAGAAACGAGTGTTTCTTTGCTGATACTCACTTGATTCATCATCCTTTCGAAAAAAAGGCTCCCCTAATAGTTCGTAGGCAGGCCGCAGGTCGCAGTTCGCAGGCCGCTGTTAGCAGTCCACTACAAACTACAAACTACAAACTGCAAACTACAAACGATAAACAAGAAAGGCTGTCGCAGGATGGTGGAAACCTTCGTGCGACAGCCTCTTTGTGTCTGATATCAAACGTCAAGCCTTATCGGCCCGTGCTGCCGATGCCGCCGGTGCGGATACCGCTGGCAGCGTCGTCGTTGACGGTCAGGTACTTCATGAAGATGCCCTGGCCGATGCGTTCACCCTTTTCCAGGGTGTAGGCCTGATCGTTGGTATTGTAATAGGCAATCATGATATGCCCTTCATTGTCGGCATTGTTGTAGTAATCGCTGTCGACGATGCCCGTGCTGTTGGCCAGCATGAGGCCCTTCTTGAAAGCCAAGCTGGAGCGGATGAAGATGGAAAGGTATTCATCGTCTTCCATAAAAGCCTTGAGCCCTGTCGGGACGACGGTGACGGCATGCGGTGCCAGGACCGTCGTTTCCGCGGCTTCCAAGTCATAGCCGGCACTCTTGGCCGTCTTGCGGACGGGAAGATGGATGCCGCAGCCTTCATAGGCCGTGACGATTTCAAATCCTCTGCCTGCCATGAGCCCTACCGTTTCTGACGGTCGTGGTTGTGACCGCCGCGGGGACCCCGGCTGCGATGGGACGGGCCTTCGTCGCCGCCGCCCAGGAGGGCTTTGCGGGACAGGTTGACACGGCCCTGGCTGTCGATTTCGACACATTTGACCATGATTTCATCGCCGACGTGGACGACGTCTTCGACTTTTTCAACCCGTTCTTTCGCCAGCTGGGAAATGTGGACCAGGCCTTCTTTGCCCGGCAGGACTTCGACGAAAGCACCGAAGTTCATGAGGCGCGTAACTTTGCCGACGTAGGTCTTGCCGACTTCGACGTCTTCGGTCAGTTTTTCGATCCATTCTTTGGCTTTCTGGCCGCTTTCGCCGTCGACGGCAGCGATGTATACCAGGCCCGAATCGTCGATGTCGATTTTGGCACCTGTTTCTTCGGTAATCTGTTTGATCATCTTGCCGCCCGGCCCGATGACGTCGCGGATTTTATCCGGTTTGATGTGCATGGAGATGATGCGCGGAGCATACGGAGAGAGCTCCTTTCGCGGTTCGCTGATGACCTGCATCATCTTGCCCATGATATGCATACGGCCTTCGTGGGCCTGTTTCAAAGCCTGGGCCAGGATTTCACGGCTGAGGCCTTTGATCTTGATATCCATCTGGATAGCCGTGACGCCTTTCATGGTACCGGCGACTTTGAAGTCCATGTCGCCCAAAGCATCTTCCATGCCCTGGATATCGGTCAGGATGGTGAAGTCGTCGCCTTTGGTGACCAGACCCATAGCGACACCGGCAACGGGCGCCTTAATGGGCACGCCGGCATCCATGAGGGCCAGGGTGCTGCCGCAGACGCTGCCCATGGAGCTGGAACCGTTCGATTCGAGGACTTCCGATACGACGCGGATGGCGTAGGGGAATTCTTCTTCACTGGGCATGACCTGGGTCAATGCGCGTTCTGCCAGTTTGCCGTGGCCGATTTCACGACGGCCGGGACCGCGGGACGATTTCGTTTCGCCGACGCAGAAGGACGGGAAATTGTAATGGTGCATGTAGCGGCGGTCCGTTTCCAGGCCGACGCCGTCGATGTGCTGGCATTCCGACAGCGGAGCCAGGGTGCAGAAGCTCATGATCTGCGTCTGGCCGCGGGTGAACAGGCCCGTGCCGTGAGTGCGGGCAAAGAGGCCGACTTCGCAGCTGACCGGACGGACTTCGTCGACACGGCGGCCATCGGGACGGATCTTGTCGACGGCGATCATGTGGCGGACGATTTCCTTGATCATCTTCTGCGTGATTTCGGCGACATCATCGGCGTTGTCCGGATAGATGTCGGCAAAGTGTTCGTAGATGTCGGCTTCGACAGCGTCCATCTTTTCTTCGCGTTCGACTTTATCGGCCGTGAAGATAGCCGTCTTCATGGCTTCTTCGCCGTAAGCATGGACGGCTTCGACGATATCTGCCGGCGGTTCTTTTTCGACGAATTCCTGTTTCGGTACGGAAATCTGGTCGAGGAAGCTGAGCTGGAATTCAACGACCTTCTTGATTTCTTCGTGGGCGAACATGATGGCGTCGAGGACCTGTTCTTCCGGGACTTCATGAGCGCCGCCTTCAACCATGAGGATGGCGTCTTTCGTACCGGCGACGACGATATCCATATCGCTCTGTTCGCTCTGGGCGACGGTCGGGTTGATGACGAACTGGCCATCGACGCGGCCGACGCGGACACCGGCGATCGGGCCGGCAAAGGGGATGTGGGACATGCACAGCGATACGGATGCGCCAATCATAGCGGCGATTTCCGGAGCGTTGTCATGGTCTACGCAGAAATCATAAGCCACGACGTGGACGTCATGACGGTATGTCTTGGGGAAGAGCGGGCGGATCGGACGGTCGATGAGGCGGGCAAAAAGGGTTGCCGATTCAGGCGGTTTGCCTTCGCGTTTGATGAAGCCGCCGGGAATCTTGCCGACGGAGTACATCTTTTCTTCATAGTCGACGGTGAGCGGGAAAAAGTCAGCGTCTTCACGCGCTTCTTTCGAGCCCGTAGCCGTGACGAAAACGGCCGTGTCGCCATAACGGACCAATGCGGCACCGCTGGCCTGTTTAGCCAGTTTGCCGACTTCAATCACCAGCGGGCGGCCGGCGAAATCCATTTGGAATTTCTGTTCTTCCATTGTTACCTCCTTGAATTCACAGGTGATAGGCACTAGTCCGGGAACATCGGCGATGTACCCAGGCTACAACCTACCACCCTGTGTCCTGAAAAAAGAGGCTGATGCAGTCACATCAGCATCAGCCTCACAGTATGCGAGATTATTTACGCAAGTTCAATTTTTCGAGAATGGCACGATAACGGTCGAGATCGTGTTTCTGCAAGTAACCGAGCAAGTTACGGCGCTGGCCGACGAGTTTCAACAGGCCGCGGCGGGATGCATGGTCCTTTTTGTGGCTGCGGAGATGTTCCGTCAAATAGATGATGCGGCTCGTGAGGAGCGCGATCTGTACTTCCGGAGAACCCGTATCGTTTTCATTGGCACCAAATTTAGCTACGATTGCTTTTTTTTCTTCTACGCTTAACATTGTATCTTTCCTCCATGTGTAAAAAATTGAATCTATTCGCAAAGTGCTAAGTGATCGTCGGAGTCATCGAGACACCGAGCACCCGTACGACATAGCTATTATACTATACCCGGCCAGTTGTGTAAAGGGGATTTTCGTGGTTCGTGGCTAGTGGCTCGTGGTTCGTAGGGGCCGTCCTAAGCCTTTTTGGCCCGTCAGGTGCCGACCAACGAGAGGCGCAGGACGGTTGCCAAAACGGACAGCTGTGGCTAGGCGGCCCGCTTGTGGGAATTCCGTGGTTCGTGGCCAGCGGCTAGCAGCCAGCTGCTCATACGGTCTTGTCAAAAAGGCCGCTTTCGCTTATACTATACTAAAAAGGTTGTATTTAATTATTTTGTTATATATAAAGGAGCGCTATTTATGAAGAAATATGATGTCATTGTCATCGGTACGGGG
>CABMPA010000093.1 GCA_902388315.1 uncultured Megasphaera sp.
ATATGGTCGTCATCGGTCCAGACGTAATCGTCATGGATACCATTGGCCTTGAGGAAGTTGCAGATGCACTTCCCGAAGGGGTCGATACCGACCTTGGAAATATAGGATACATCGTTGCCCAGCCGAGCCATGCCGACGGCATAATTCAGCTCCGCTCCGCAGACATGGCGGGAAAAATGTTCCACTGCTTCCAGCGGCCCCATTTCTTCAGCAATCAGCAAGCCCATGGCTTCGCCGATAGTAAGCACTTTACTCATATTTTTCCTCCACAAGGTATTTTTTAATGACCAGAAAATTATAATTGAATTGATAAAGGGCCAAGCCCAAGAAAATAAACTCTTCGTATGACCGGCCCTTATTCGTATTTCACAATTGCGCTTTTATTTTATCAATTATCTGTTTATAATCCGCGTCAGACAAATAGACACGGTCTGGATTCATAGTAAAGGTACTGTTCCATTCAAAATCATCTTTATATTTCGGCACTAAATGAACGTGGAGATGATGCCCTGTATCGGCATAGGAACCATAGTTTACCTTATCTGGATGGAAAGCCTGATGAATGGCTTTTGCCGCCTTGGCGACGTCGGCAAAAAAGGCATTACGTTCTTCATCGCTTAGGTCAGTCATTTCACTGACATGGTCTTTATAGGCGACGATGCAGCGGCCGGGATGACTCTGTTCTATGAATAGGACCAGCATACTAACCGATAAGTCACAAATGTAAATACCGAATTTAGCAAGCGGTTCGCCTTTTATACAATAACCACAGTTTTGATCAATCATATTCAGCTCACCTTATCAAATAAACAATGACAAAATTAATACAACCGCTAACCCGCTAACCGAGTTAACTAATTCTAATAAGCCCCAAGTTTTAAAAGTTTGTCCCATCGACAGATTGAAGGTTTCTTTCATCATCCAAAATGCTGCATCATTCGGCATCGTAATGGTATTACTCCCAACAGCTGTTGCTAACATTAGCAAGGTCGGATTAACATTAAATACCGGAATCAAAGGTGCAACAATGCCTGCCGCAGTAATCGCGGAAACAGCCCCTTGGCCAGTTGCCCAACGAATAACAACCGTAATGGCAAAGGCTAAAATCAGTGGCGAGACAGATGTCCCTGCAACTGCAGCCGCAATATGCTGACCTACACCTGCATCAACAATGACTTGTTTAAAAACACCGCCAGCGCCAATAATCATAACAACCGTAGATATCCCTTTAATAGCAGAGGAAATCGTATCAGAGGTTTCAGAAATTTTACGCCCAGCACGAATGCCAAAAACATATATAGCCACAAGTACCGCTACAAGTAAGCTAACGTTAGGGCTACCTAAAAATTCAAAAGTCGTATAAACGAAAGTACCTTTAGCAACAAAATTAGCAATAATAGTATGCCCAATCATAAAAACTGCCGGCAACAATGGTATCAATAAACAAATAGCAAAAGACGGTAATTTAAAAGACTTCAATGAGTTTTCGTCAATATTCCCTAATTTAGGAACAGCCAGAGTATCAAGCCCTTTTAAAAACCGAGGCAAAATGATGCCAGCACAAATAACAGAGGGAATAACTACAACCAGCCCCAAAAGATATACCATACCACTATCTGCCCCAAAAGCATCTACCAAAGCTACTGGTCCTGGCTGAGGCGGGAAAACGCTATGTGCTTGTGCAACACCCGCTAATACCGGAATAATCAAATACATATAGGGAATTTTAGCTTCCTTAGCAATACTAACAACCAACGGAACAACTACCATAAACCCTACTTCAAAAAACATGGAAATACCAAAAATAATACCAACAAACATAACGCCCCATCGTAACGTGCGTGTTCCACAATGGGCAACAATAGTATCTGCAATTTTTTTAGATGCACCACAATCAGTCATTAATTGACCCAAAGCAGCCCCAAGAACGATGACTAAGCCAACTCCGCCTAATGTACTACCAGCCCCTTTAGTTATCGTTTTAACTAAAGTAACTGTATCCATCCCTTCCATAAAAGCAACAAAAATAGCAATAAGCAGCAAGGCAATCATGCTGTGCAATTTCATTTTTACAGTCATGAACAGTAATAATACAATTGCCACGCCTACCCAGAGAACAGGTATAATGTTTTCCATAAATAGCGCCTCCTAACAAATTTTATTTTACATATTTAACTAACGTATTCCGAACAGCATGAGGACCGGCAATGAGTTCATCGAAGTAGCCTTCAATTTTTTCGCCCAGGCCGACTTCATAGAGGTCGCTGCCAAAGATATCCTTATTGGACAAGATAGATTTCAATTTGCCTTTGGCCGAATCCGGATTCCCAAGGGTAATGCCTTCTAAGGCAGCCTGCAAGTCTTTCAGCAAGGGGTCCGGGCTCAGTTCAAAGGGTTTGTCTTCGTCATCGACAGCTAACAAATAACGGCACCAGCCGGCGATGGCTAAGGGGATATATTTCAAATCCTTGGCTTTGTCGCCATAGGCTTTGATGGTTTCACCAAAACGCACACCCACTTTTTGCGAAGTATCCGTTGCAATTCTTTGTGGCGTATCTGGTACATTAGGATTAGGAAGACGTTTACTTAATAATTCATCAATAAAAGCTTTGGGATTGATAACTCCTGGGTCAACAACAACTGGAAGCCCTTCGTCATAGCCAATATATTCAATAAGTTTTTTGAGTTCCGAATCCTTCATTTCATCGGCAATCAATGTATATCCAAGTAAACATCCGTAAACAGCTAACGTGGTATGTAGAGGATTCAAGCAAGTTCCTACTTTCATCCGTTCCACTTTATTAACGGTATCTCTGTCAGTGAATATAACACCGACATCTTCTAAATCAGGGCGTCCATTCGGAAAATCATCTTCAACAACTAAATATTGTGCCTCTTCAGAATTAACAAATATGGCATAATTACTATGACCTGCTTTAATGAGCTGTGTATCAGCAAAATGACAATTCTGCAAATAAGTTTGAACTTTGCGAGAAGGAGCTGGTACGATTTTATCAATCATACTATAAGGATAAGAAATTTTTTTATATACATAGTCAAGAAAACCATCTTCAACAAAACCTTTTTCTTTCCACGAAACCGCAAAAGTATGAATGACTTTTTTAATAACATCACCATTATGAGAACAATTATCTAAGCTTAAAAACGCAAAGGGAATAGCTCCCTTTTTATATCGGGCATAGGTTAGGGCGGCTAAATTCCCCATCCCACTTTGTGTACGTTCTGGTCCCTGATTTAAATCAGCATTTACATCATCAAAGTAATCTCCCTTATAATCAGTTAATTTATAGCCTTTTTCTGTAATGGTAAAACTAACTAATTGCAATGTTGGTGATGTAAAAATATCAATCAGTCTTTGCCAATCCTGTAACCGGTTACGAGTACAGCCTAAAGACTCAACAATATTTCCTATGACTTTTTTATCAAAATGCCCATCCGCATACATAGTGACGTCCACACTCAAATTATCATAGGGTCGATATACATCATCAATAACAGCCATATTATGAGTAGTCATAACACTAATGCCAGTATGCTCTTTACCACTCTCTAACAACTGTTGTTGTAATGGGGCAATAAAGGCCCGAAAAATGTTTCCCCCACCTACATGAAGCCATTTAGGTGATTGTGCAGTTGAAGACTTAACAGCTTCATCGTCAAAGGAATAAGTCTGAAACCCTTGTGTTTCCCATTGAGCACGATTCTCTTTCACGCTTTGCCGATTCAAATGCAACATCGTAAGTTCCCCCTTTTTATAACTGCCCGCACGTGCGGTTAATAGCATCCCATAAGCCACAGATATAGTTAGCACCGAGGGCCCGGTCGTAGAGGCCATAGCCCGGACGGCCTTCTTCGCCCCAGATCATGCGGCCGTGGTCCGGACGGATAGGTCCGTCGAAGCCGATGTCATAGGCGGCTTTGACGATTTCATACATATCGAGGTTGCCGATCTGCGATTTATGAGCGACTTCGTTGAAGACCCACGGTTCATGAACCTGGATGTTGCGGATATGCAAGAAGTTGACGCGGTTCATTTTCCCGAACTTGCGGATGATGTGGGGAATGTCGTTCTGGCGGTTCGAACCGAGGGAGCCGGTGCAAATGGTGAAGCCGTTGCTCGGGCTGTCGACCATAGCTGCGATTTTATCGAGGTCATCTTCATTCTTGACGATGCGCGGCAGGCCAAAGACGGAAATCGGCGGATCATCGGGATGAATGGCCATCTTGATACCGACTTCTTCGGCAACCGGGACGATGGCCTTGAGGAAGTATTCCAAGTTCTTGCGCAGGCCATCTTCATCCATGCCTTCATACTGTTCAAACAAATGCGATAATTCTTTCAGCCGTTCCGGTTCCCAGCCGGGAAGGACAAAGCCGTTGCTGTTGTCGAGGATTTCCCGGGCCATATCCTGCGGCGTCTTGCCGGCGATGAGATGGTAGTCATAAGCCAATACTGTCGAGCCGTCATATAAGGGCTTGGCCAGGTCTGTCCGGGTCCAGTCGAAGACGGGCATGAAATTGTAGCATACCATCTGGATGCCGGCTTTGGCGGCATTGCGCAGGGACGTGATGTAATTTTCAATATACTGGTCACGGCTGGGCAGGCCCAATTTGATGTCTTCATGGACGTTGATGCTTTCCAGATCCTTGAAGACCAGGTTATTTGCTTCAGCCTGCTGTTTGATGTGCAGCAGCGGTTCTACCGGCCAGACTTCTCCGACGGGAATATCGAATAAGGCACCGACGATGCCGTCCATGCCAGGAATCTGGTCAATCTGCTGCAAGGTAATTTTGTCATCTTTCTCTCCGTACCAACGGAATGTCATTCTCATAAAGCAATCCTCCAATTATAAATTAACTATAAAATATTTGTTTTCGTTGATGTTTCTTTTATTTCTTTTCGCAGTTACATACTACCATACTAGTATTCATTAAGCAAGGTATCGCGTTGTGATTTGAATAAGTAGAATAGCAAAAACACAATGATGATTTTTGCACATAAAAACGGACATAAAAAAGCGGGCCGCCCTTGGGGCGGCCCCTACTACGATTGCGGCCTTCGGCCTGCAATAATTACAAAATAATATTCTTCTGATTTCCGGCTAAGTAAGCGTCGATGTTGTCAAAGACGATGACAGCGCGTTTAGCCATGGATTCTGCCGTAGCGAAAGCGACGTGCGGCGTGACGATGGTGTTCTTGGAATGGAGCAGCGGATGGTTGGTGTCGAGAGGCGGTTCGTTTTCAAAAACGTCGATGCCGGCACCGGCGATTTTACCGCTGTTCAGGGCATCTGCCAAATCCTGGGATACGACGACAGGACCGCGGGCTTCATTGATGAGGAAGGCCGTCGGTTTCATGTACGACAAGGTTTCTTTATTGATCAGGCCCTTCGATTTATCCGTTACCGGGCAATGGAGGCTGACGATGTCGGCCTGTTCCATCATTTCTTTCATGGGCAGGTATTTAATCAGTTCTGTATCGGCTTTATGGGAGAACCCATTATAAGCGATGACCTTGGCGCCAAAGGCATGGACCAGTTCGGCAACGCGATAGCCGATATGGCCGGTGCCGACGAGGGCGACCGTCTTGCCTTCCAGTTCATTGCCGACGAGGCCGGCTTTCGTGCCACCAGCACGGCAGGCTGCATCGACCTGGGGAACGCGGCGGAGCAAATCGAGCATCATAGCGATGGTCAATTCAGCAACGGCGACGGTCGAATAGCCGGACGCATTGCTGACTTTGATGCCTTTGGCTTTGGCAGCGTCAAGGGCGACGTGGTCGACGCCGGTAAAGGCGACGTCGATGTACTTCAGGTTCGGGCAGGCATTGATGACTTCCGCTTTGAGGGGCATGTTAGCGATGATGAGGATATCGGCGTCTTTAGCTTCTTCAATCTGGACGGCCGGATCATCATTGCGTTCATACGCAGCGAATTCATAGCCTTTTTCTTGCAAGGGTTTCACATACGAATCAAGTAATTCCTGGCTGATACCTAACGATTCCAACAAGACAATTTTCATTTGTAAAATCTCCTTTCAGCATAGGTAATATCTTGATTTAATTATACGCATATATCGGTGATTTGTAAGCTATCTATGGGAAATCAGTATAGGTATACCCTCTATATGATAAAAACATATACTATTCCCCTTCTAAAGCATCTTGTACCTTGGCACAGAGTGTTAATAACAGCTTACGTTCATCTGCCGATAATCCCTGCAAAGCGCGTCTCCGATGAGCTGCTACAAAGGGTTCAGCCTGGGCAAATAACGCCCGGCCTGCTTCGGTCAGTTCAATATACTTGCCCCGGCCCTTTTCCATGGGATGGCGGCCAATGAGGCCTTTCTTTTCCAACCGGCTCAGAGTGCGCGTAATCGCGGCCGCTTCCACCTTGAAATAGCGTATCAAATCAGCCTGGGCAATGCCGTCATTCAAATGGATGAAATTCAGGACCATCCATTCCGAACTATGAAGTCCCAAAGGCGCTACACAGCTGTTTAAAGTCCGGGAAAATATCCGGGTCGTACAGAATAACTGCCTCACCAGTTCATCATCTTGCCGATCTCGTATATCCATCGTGATACCTCTCAATCTTCATGGATATCGGCAACGGCTCCTTTCTCTGCTTTCTGGCTGGCCATAACATCGCTGCCATAACGGTAATGGCAGAACATGAACAGGACGGCAAAGCAAATCATAAGGGCCGTGACGCTCCAGTACATGTGGCGGTAGCCTACCATGCCGGCGATGACGCCTAAGACAAGGATACCCGTACTGGTGCCGATATCGAGCATATTATAGAAGGTCGCGCTGGCAGAACTGCGGCGTTCCGGGCGGACCATATTCAGAATCCACGTCAGCAGGGCCGGAAGCAGCAGGCCGGCGCCTAAGCCATAGAAGACGGATGCTGCCAATAAGACCATGAGCGAATGGGCTGCCATGATGAGCAATAAGCCAATCAAATATAAGACAGACCCGGGCATGACGACGGCAAAAGCGCCTTTGGCATCGAGGAGACGGCCGCCAAAGGGACGGGAAATGAAGACGAACAGCGTCCCAATGATGAAGAACAGGCCGGCATTTTCAATATGCGCTTCGGCTGCCATCATGGCGATATACGTATTGACGCTGCCATAGGCGGCGCCAAAGAAAATCGTCAAAATGGCGGGAAGTCCCGTCCCGGTTTCACAAATGCGGTCGCGCAGGGAAGCCTTTTCCGTTACTTCTACCTGACGGACTTTCTCGCCAGCATGGCAGAACGTCCCGGCCAGGACAGCCAGGAAGGAAATGACAGCCGACGAGAAGAACAGCGCCGCCGGGCTGATTTCGTTGAGCAAAAATAAACCAGCAGCCGGGGCCAGGGCCATCATGACCGTACTGCCCAAACCGAAATAGCCAATCCCTTCACCGCGGCGGCTGGCCGGGATAACATCGGCAACGATAGCAGCGGCAAAGGTCGTGCTCAGGCCGAAGCCAAAGCCGTGAAGGATACGGGCGGCAACGATGGCGTGGATACTGTTAAACATATAATACGACACGGTTGCTAAAATGGAAAGGAGCAACCCCAGATAAAGGCATTTCTTTTTTCCCAGATACTGGACGCCCGTATCGGTGAACAGGCGGATACAGATGGCCGAATAGCCAAAGATGCCTCCGATGAGGCCGATTTCCCCGCCAGTAGCCCCTAAGCTGGCTGCATAGAGGGTAATCGTCGGCAAGAGAAAATGAAAACCGGCAAATAAAAAACCGTTGGCCAGGACCAGGGCCATGAAATCACGAGTCCATAATCTTTCTTTTATCACTACAATCGCTCCCTTTTATAATTGACTAGTCAAATTCGTTGACGGATTCTATCATAACACCATTATATTGACTAGTCAATATTACGTGAGGATCTATGCCATCATGCCGAACGCTTTTATCTCAAAAGTTGTCCGTTCCGGCAGCTGTCTTGAGTTCATTTCCAT
>CABMPA010000094.1 GCA_902388315.1 uncultured Megasphaera sp.
CCTGGTCCTTTGCCTACAACATCGAAGGCATCCGGGACTGGCTCTTTGAACAGACGAAAGCTGAAGATGTCCTGAAGAATGAACAGCCCTCCGGCAGGGCCGCTGACGGCAGAGGCGGCCGCCATAAGGGCCATCCCCAGGGCCAGGCCCTCATTCATACGGGCATTGCCTACCTGTACGGCCAGGACGGCACGACAGACTACGACGTCGCCCGCGAATGTTTCCAGAAAGCCTGGGACAATGGCAATATGAAGGCCGGCCGTTACCTGGGCCTCATGGCCGCTAACGGCTGGGGCGAAAAACAGAGCGATGCCAAGGCGGCCCAATGGTATGATAAGGCCCAGCAGAAAGGCGATACGACCAGCATGTACCTCCTGGGTAAATGCTACGAACAGGGCAAAGGCGTCAAGCAGGATTACGCCAAGGCCAAGAGCCTCTACGAAAAAGCGGCCCAGCGCACAGACCACGTCGGCGCACCGGCCATGGTCTGCTTAGGCAACATGTACGCCAAGGGATTAGGCGTCCCGGCAGACATGACCAAGGCCAAAGCCTGGTACCAGAAAGCCGCCGTCACAGGCAACCTCGACGCCATCGAAGCGCTGAAAGGAATTCGTGGTTAGTGGTTCGTGGCTTGTGGCTCGCGGTTCGTAGGGGCCCATCCTGTTAAGGCGGCCCGAAGGGCCGGAGAGGCTGTCTTCATGCGACAGCCTCTTTTTTTTGCAACTAATTTGACTTTTTGACTTATATTCTCTTGACAAAACATATTCTCCATGCTATCTTATATATAGTCTTAGAAGTCAAATAGTCAGACCACTAAAAATGGTCAAATGAGCAGAAGGTGAGTACGATGGATTTGGATGCACGAAAACAGAAAATACTGCAAGCCATTATTCAGGATTACATCTCCTCTGCCGAACCTGTCGGGTCGAGAACGATTGCCCGCAAATATGACTTAGGCGTCAGTGCCGCGACGATCCGCAACGAAATGTTCGATTTGGAAATGATGGGCTACCTGGAACAGCCTCATACGTCGTCAGGCCGCATCCCGTCGCTGAAGGGATACCGCTTCTACGTCGACTGCCTGCTCGAGCCGACGAAGATCACGGATGCAGAAAAGCAGTTCGTCCGTGCGTGGTTCCAGGATAAAGTGAGCAGCGTCGACCAGATTTTTCAGTCGACGGCCAAGGTACTGGCCAGGATCACCCATAACGTCACCCTGGTCATGGCGTCACAGCGGCTCAATTCCAAGTTGAAGTACATCCGCTTCTTACCACTCGATGACCGGCGGGCCATCATGATTGTCGTCACCGATACGGGGCAGGTAGAGAATTGCATCTACCCCAAACCGGCCGGTGCCAGCCTGGACGATCTCAATATCATCGCCCAGCGGCTGACCAATTACCTGGCCGGCATGGCTATGGACCATATCGATGAAAAAGCCATCGAAGCTTTTCACGAGACAATCGTTGATGACGTCGAGTTATACCGCCTGGCATTCCGGTCTATGGGACGGGCTTTCCATAAGGGACAGCAGTTCTATAAAGGCGGGACCATGGAACTTTTGAATAAGCCGGAATTCAAAGATGTCGACAAGGCCAAGAGCCTCTTTACCATGCTGGAAGAACAGGATGTCGTTGCCAATATCCTTCATGACGAAGGAGAAGGCGGGGCCGTTACGGTCCGCATCGGCGAAGAAGCGAAGTTATCGCCTATCAATGATTGCAGTATCATAGAAGCGACCTTTACCGACCATGATGTAGTCCTCGGCAAGCTGGCCGTCTTGGGACCAGCCCGGATGGAGTATGCCAAGATTATCGGCCTCTTGGATTTTATGAAACAGCATGTGACACATATGCTGGCGCATTACCACGACGAGAAGTAGGGAGGGGTACACAGACATGAGTAATAAAGAAACAAAAGAAGAAAAAGATAAAGTATTAGCAGAAGACGCGGAAAAAGTCGTCGAAGACGCTGCTAAGGAAAAGGTGGACGAAGCCAAAGAAGCAGCGGCAGATGAAAGTGCCGACAAAAAGGCACCGGATGCCAAAGACGCTGCTGCCACAGCCGACGCCGAAAAGGCCGCCAAGCTTCAGCAGCAGTTCGTCCGGCTCCAGGCTGATTTTGCCAACTATAAGAAACGCACAGCCGCTGAAAAGCTCCAGATTTCAGAAGTCGTCAAGATGGATGTCATGAGCAGCATCCTTCCGGTCATCGACAATTTCGAACGGGCCCTGCAGGTCCCGCAGGATAAGGTGGCCGATGATGTGAAATCCTTCATCGACGGCTATGAAATGATTTACAAACAGCTCCTGGGCGTCCTGGAAAAGGAAGGGGTCACCAAGATCGATGCCGTCGGCAAACCCTTCGACCCCAATTATCATCAGGCCGTCATGCGCGTGCCCAGCGACGAATACGATGACGACGTCGTCGTAGAAGTCCTCCAGGAAGGATATCTCCTGGGCGACAAGACGCTGCGTCCGGCCATGGTCAAAGTTGCATTCAACGGTTAATCATCGTTTGAAATAAGATTGGAGGAATCTTTTATGAGTAAAGTTATTGGTATTGACTTAGGTACAACAAACTCCGTAGTAGCTGTTATGGAAGGCGGCGAACCTACGGTCATCACGAATACGGAAGGCTCCCGCCTCACACCGTCTGTCGTAGGCTTCTCCAAGACGGGCGAACGCCTCGTCGGCCAGCTGGCAAAACGTCAGGCCGTATCCAATCCGGAAAACACCATTTCGTCCATTAAACGCCACATGGGTGAAAGCTACACCGTAGACATCCAGGGCAAGAAATATACACCGCAGGAAATCTCGGCCATGATTCTTCAGAAATTGAAGGAAGACGCTGAAAGCTACCTCGGCGAAAAAGTCACCCAGGCTGTCATCACCGTTCCGGCATACTTCAACGACGGCCAGCGCCAGGCTACCAAAGATGCTGGTAAGATCGCCGGCCTCGACGTTCTCCGTATCGTCAACGAACCGACGGCAGCCGCCCTCGCTTATGGCCTCGATAAAGGCGGCGACGGCAAGATCCTCGTATTCGACCTCGGCGGCGGTACTTTCGATGTGTCCATCCTCGAACTCGGCGACGGCGTCTTTGAAGTAAAGGCCACCAACGGCAACACCCACCTCGGCGGCGATGACTTCGATAACAAAGTCATGGAATGGATGATCAGCGAATTCAAGAAAGAAACGGGCATCGACCTCTCGCAGGATAAGATGGCTGAACAGCGCCTCAAGGAAGCTGCTGAAAAAGCCAAGATCGAATTGTCCACGGTCCTCTCGACCAACATCAACCTGCCCTTCATCACGGCGGATGCTACGGGCCCGAAACACCTCGATTTGACCCTGACCCGTGCTAAATTCAACGAATTGACGGAAGACCTCGTCCATGCTACGATGGAACCGACCAAGAAAGCTATTGCTGACTCGGGCTTCACCATCGACGAAATCGACAAGATCATCCTCGTCGGCGGTTCCAGCCGTATCCCGGCCGTCCAGGAAGCCATCAAATCCATCCTCGGCAAAGAACCGAGCAAAGGCGTCAACCCCGATGAATGCGTCGCTATTGGCGCTGCTATCCAGGCCGGTGTCCTCGTCGGCGATGTCAAAGACGTCCTGCTCCTCGATGTTACGCCGCTTTCCCTGGGCATTGAAACCCTCGGCGGTGTCTTCACCAAGATCATCGACCGCAACACGACTATCCCGACGTCTGGCAGCCAGGTCTTCTCGACAGCTGTCGACAACCAGCCGTCCGTTGACGTCCACGTCCTCCAGGGCGAACGTGAAATGGCCGCTGACAACAAGACCCTCGGCCGCTTTGAACTCACGGGCATCCCGGCTGCTCCCCGTGGAGTACCTCGTATCGAAGTCACCTTCAACATCGATGCCAACGGTATCGTAAACGTTTCGGCAAAAGACCTCGGCACGGGCAAGGAACAGAAGATCACCATCAAATCTTCGTCCGGCCTCGACAAGAGCGAAATCGACCGCATGGTCAAAGAAGCTGCAGCTCATGAAGCCGAAGACAAGAAACGTAAAGAAGGCATCGAAGCCAAGAACAACGCCGACTCCCTCATTTACCAGGCCGAAAAGACCATCAAGGATATGGGCGACAAAGCCGACGCTTCCAAAGTTTCGGAAATCAAGGATAAGATCGCTGCCTTGAAAGAAGCCATGAAGACCGACGATACGGATAAGATCAAAGCCGCTTCCGAAGCCTTGACCAAACCGCTCTATGACCTGACCAGCGAAATGTACAAGAACGCAGACGCTGCCCAGCAGGCTCAGCAGCAGGCTGGTGGTGCCCAGGCCGGTGCCCAGCAGGCTCAGAGCGATGGCCAGAAAGATGAAAAAGTAGTCGACGCCGATTACACCGTAGTTGACGACGACAAGAAGTAAGATAGATAAGAGGGGCTGCCCATAATGAGTAAAAGAGATTATTATGAAGTCCTTGGCGTTCCTAAAGACGCCAGCGACGCAGAAATCAAGAAAGCGTTCAAGAAATTAGCGCTCAAATACCATCCGGACCGCAACCCGGACAACCCGAAGGCAGCCGAAGAAAAATTCAAGGAAATCAACGAAGCGTACAGCGTCCTGTCGAATAAACAGAAACGCGCCCAGTACGACCAGTTCGGTCCGGCAGCATTCCAGAATGGGAATGCTGCCGGTTCCGGTGCCGGTTTCGGCCAGGGCGGCTTCGGAGGTTTTGGCGGCTTTGGCGGATTCGGCCAGGGCGGCCAGGGCTTCGGAGGCTTTGAAGATATCTTTGATTCCTTCTTCGGCGGCCAGGGCAGCCGCCAGTCGGCCAATGGCCCGCAGCGCGGTGCCGATTTGCGCTTCGACGTAGACATCACCTTCAAGCAGGCTGCCTTTGGTACGGAAATGGAAATCCAGGTCCCGAAGGAAGAAACGTGTGACCACTGCCACGGCAACGGGGCTGAACCGGGAAGCAAGGTAGACACCTGCCCGGACTGCCACGGCACAGGCCAGCAGCGCGTCGTCCAGAACACGCCTTTCGGCCAGATGGTCAATGTCCGCACCTGTTCCCGCTGCGGCGGCACCGGCAAGATCATCCATGACAAGTGCAAGAAATGCCATGGCACCGGGACGGTCAAGGTCCGCAAGAAATTGAAGATCAAGATTCCCGCCGGCGTCGATGACGGCGCACGCCTGCGCGTTGCCGGCGAAGGGGAACCGGGCGTCCGCGGCGGCGGTCACGGCGACTTGTACGTCTACATCTTCGTCCGCCGCGATCCCAAGTTCAGCCGTGAAGGCAACGACATCTTATCCCAGGAAACGATTTCCTTCGCCCAGGCTGCCCTGGGTGCGAAGATCCCTGTCGAAACCCTGGATGGCAAGATCGAACTGACCATTCCGGCCGGTACCCAGACGGGGACGGTCTTCCGCATCCGCGGCAAGGGCGTACCGGTCCTGGGGTCCAAGAACCGCCGTGGCGACCACCACGTCCAGGTCACGGTCTCCGTACCGAAGAACCTCAGTGCCAAACAGAAGGAACTCCTGCGGGAATTCGCCTATGCTGGCGGCGAAACGTGGGTGGGGGAGCCAAAGCCGGCTGAACAACCGGCCGACGGTGACGCCACGAGCGCGAAGAGCGACAAGAAAGATACGAAGAAAACGAAGAAGAGTTTTTGGAGTAAGTTAAAAGAAGATCTGTAAAGATAAAGGGAGTATGAACGATGCAATGGAATGAAGTAGATTTGCTCGTTTCCCCAGCGGCCACCGATTTGGTGGCCCTTCTTGTTTTTGAATGTGGAAGCAATGGCTCGGTCATCGACGACGAGCACCCGGACCACAAAGGGCGCATCCGCATTACGGCGTATTTCCCGCTGGCACAGGAAGGTCTTGTGGAAACGATACGAGAAAAGATGGGCGCCCTGGAAAAACGGGGCGTCGACCTGGGCGACTGGAAGGTCGTCGAAAAGAAAGCCGACGACAAGGATTGGCTCTTCGCCTGGCAGGAACATTTCCATCCCAAGAAGATTTCCCGCCATTTCTGGGCGGCACCGGCATGGGAACCGGCCCGGCCGGCTGACGGCGAAGATGTCCTTGCCATCGATCCGGGCCTGGCCTTTGGCAGCGGCTTCCACGACACGACGTGCATGTGCGTCCAGTACCTGGAAGATACGGTGAAGCCCGGCGATACGGTCTTTGACATCGGCACGGGTACGGGTATCCTGGCCATTGCGGCCGCTAAACTGGGTGCGTCCCAGGTGACGGCTGTCGACTTCGACGGCGTCGCCGTCAAGCAGGCTGCTGTCAACGCCGAACTGAACGGCGTCGAAGATAAATTGACCATCGCCAACAGCGACCTCCTGGCAGCTATCCCGCAGGGGGAAAAGGCCGACGTCGTCGTAGCCAACTTGGTGACCAATGCCGTCCTGGCCCTGCTGCCGACCTTGCCGCCCTATCTCAGGGAAGGCGGTACGCTCATTGCCAGCGGCATCATCGACGAACGAATCGACGAAGTGCGCCGCGCCGCCGCTGCCGTCGGCTTCACCTGGGTCGATGAACAGTTCCGGAACGGCTGGTATGCCGTCCAGATGAAGAGGTGAGACTATGCGTAAGATTTTTACGGATTTCCCCATTTGTGGGACTTTTGAATTGTCCGCCGATGACGCTCATCATGTCGTCGTCGTCCTGCGCCATACCGTCGGCGATACGCTGAACGTCACGGACTGCACGGGTGCGACTTATGAATGTTTCATCACCCGCATGGAAGGCCATTCGGCGTACCTCACGCCGGCGCGCAAGATTTCCGACGGCCCGTCGTCGAACGGCAAGGTCATCCTGGCGGCAGGCCTCCTGAAGGGCGACAAGTTCGACTGGGTCGTCCAGAAGGCGACGGAACTCGGCGCCGGGCGGATCGTTCCTGTACAAATGGAGCATTGTGTAGTAAAATTAGATGATAAACGGCGGCAGGCACGGCTCGAACGCTGGCAGCGCCTGGCCCTGGAAGCGGCCAAGCAATGCGGCCGCGACGACGTGCCCGACGTAGCGCCGGTCATGGGCTTTGCGGAACTCGTCGACGCCTATGCCGACACGCGCTTCGTCATTCCTTATGAACAGGAGACGGCGCCCTTGTCGGAAGCCTGCCATGACGTGCGTACCGGCGACGTCGTCATCGCCATCGGTCCCGAAGGGGGCTATGCCGAAAAGGAAATCGCCTATGCCACGCAGCATCTGTCGTGGTGCCGCACGGTCTCTCTCGGGCCCCGCATCCTGCGCGCTGAAACGGCGTCGCTGGCGGCCCTGTCTATCATTATGTACGAAAGAGGATTCAAGTAATGCCAACTATCGCTTTTGCCACTCTTGGCTGCCGTGTCAACCAGTACGATACGGACAGTATGCGCGGCCTCTTCCTGGCTGCGGGCTTCACGGAAGCCGATTTCGACGGCCCGGCCGACGTCTATGTCATCAATACCTGTTCGGTCACCCAGGTCGGCGAAAAGAAATCGCGTCAGCTCATCCGGCGGACGAAGAAGCGCAACGATGCGGCCAAGGTCATCGTCACCGGCTGTTATGCCCAGCTCGATCCGGAGCTGTTGACGTCCATGCCCGAAGTCGACGCCGTCGTCGGCACCAATGAACGCAAGCGCATCGTATCCATTGTCCGCGAGCTCCTGCACGACGGCGAAGATGAAGCCATCACGGCTGTCCACGACGTGCGCCGCCATGACGAATTCGAGGAAATCCCCCTCTATCCGTCGGCGGTGGAACACACGCGGGCCGATCTGAAGATTCAGGAAGGGTGCAATAATTTCTGCTCCTACTGCATCATCCCCTATACGCGGGGCGCTTTGAAATCGCGCCAGCCCGATGCCATCGTCGCTGAAGCCAGGCGCCTGGTCGCAGCGGGATTCAAGGAAATCGTCCTGACCGGCATCCACCTCGGCGCCTATGGCCGCGACCTCGACGACCATCCCTCGCTGGCCCATATCCTGGACCGC
>CABMPA010000095.1 GCA_902388315.1 uncultured Megasphaera sp.
GTTTCTTCGTAAGCTGCCGGGCTTTCGATGGTGAAATCGCCCGTGCCCAGGAAGCGGTGGCCGCGGCTGACGTTGCCCGATTTGACCTTGGCCAGTTCAAAGGGGATGACGTCTTTGTCGAAGAGGGCGACGAACCAGCGGATAGGACGGACGAAGTGAAAGTCCAGGCTGCCCCAGTGCATGCTCTTGGGGAAATTGAGGCCCGTGACGATGCCTTTCATGAGGTCCGGCAAGAGGCCTGCCGTGTCAGCGCCGACGCTGGTGACGTTGGCATAGACGTAGCCGTCTTCGACGACCAAATCCTTGACGTCGATTTTCTGGCCCCGGGCAAAGCCCATAGCGGCTTTGGTCGGGTTGCCGTCGGCATCGAAAGCGATCTTGACCGACGGGCCTTTATGTTTCGCCGATACGTCAGCCTGTTTTTCAGCGACGCCCTTCATGAGGAGGGCGATACGGCGCGGCGTACCGATAGTACGGATCGATTCATAGGCGATATGGGCTTCGCCAAAGGATTTCCCGGCCAGGTCTTTGACCTGGGACAGGATACTCGGCATATAATGAGCCGGGATTTCTTCAGTACCGATTTCAAGTAACAAATCTTTGCTCATCTTATTTTTCCTCCTTGTTAAGCATCGGGAAGCCTAATTTTTCACGCTGTTCCAAGTACGCTTTGGCGCAGGCCCGGGCCATGTTGCGGACGCGGCCGATGAAAGCAGCCCGTTCGCTGACGCTGATGGCGCCGCGGGCGTCGAGGAGGTTGAACGTGTGCGAGCATTTCAATACGTAGTCATAGGCCGGAAGGACGAAACCGGCTTTGATGACCCGCATCGCTTCTTTTTCGTATTCATCGAAGAGGTGGAACAAGAGGTCGGCATTGCTCAATTCAAAGGCATAGGTCGACTGTTCGACTTCGTTCTGATGGAAGATGTCGCCATAGGTGACGTCGTCGGTCCACTTGAGGTCATAGACGTTTTCGACGCCCTGGATATACATAGCCAGGCGTTCCATGCCGTATGTGATTTCCGACGAAACGGGTGCGACGTCAATGCCGCCGACCTGCTGGAAGTAGGTAAACTGCGTGACTTCCATGCCGTCGAGCCAGACTTCCCAGCCCAGGCCCCAGGCGCCGAGGGTCGGCGATTCCCAGTTGTCTTCGACGAAACGGATATCGTGTTCGGCCGGGTTGATGCCCAGTGTTTCCAGGCTCTTCAGATAGAGTTCCTGGATGTTGTCCGGCGACGGTTTGCAAATGACCTGGAACTGATGATGCTGGTACAGGCGGTTCGGGTTGTCGCCATAGCGGCCGTCAGCCGGGCGGCGCGACGGTTCGACATAAGCAACGTGCCACGGTTCCGGTCCCAGCGTGCGCAGGAACGTAGCCGGGTTCATGGTCCCTGCCCCTTTTTCTACATCATACGGTTCGTAAATGATACAGCCCTGAGAAGACCAAAAGCTCTTCAATGCAAATATCATGTCTTGAAAATTCATCGTATTCCCTCCTAAATACAAAAAAGTCCCTGTAACACATGACATGTTACAGGGACGAGTATACGTACCCGCGGTTCCACCCTGATTGGTCCAAAGACCCGCTTGATTCATCGGCCATACACATCGAAAGACTTCCGGCCGCGGCCTTCAGAGCGCCTTCCGCATCGGCAGCAGGCTCACACTGTCCCTGCTTCGCTGAGGATGATACGTACTTACTCTCCTGCATCGCCTATTGATTTGTACGAACCCTATCATAGCAGAGATGCGGGGAAAAGTCAATCGTTTTGTGGTTCGTGATTCGTGGTTCGTGGCTAGGGGTTGCGGCTGACCCGGCGGGCCGCCCTTTGGGACGCCCCTACGAGCTGCTAACGGCTAACAATCAAAAAGGGACTGTCTTTGGGTGACAGTCCCTTTTCTTGTTAGTAGCGCCTACTAGCAACGAACCACTAGCAACGAGCCACTAATATTTAATTATTGCTTGCCGTATTTTTCGGCGACGTCCAGGCGGCGCAGGGCTCTTTGCAGGGCTGCTTCGGCGCGGGTCACGTCGAGGTCGGCAGCGTGTGCGGCCAGGCGGTCTTCCGCGCGTTTTTCCGCCGCTTTGGCACGGTTTACGTCGATGTCTTCGGGTTTTTCCGAAGCCGGCGTGATGACCGTGACCGTGTTGTCATGGACTTCCAGGAAGCCCGACGCGACGGTGACGCACTGGCGCTTTCCGCCTTTATCATAGCACAGGGGCCAGATCGACAGGGACGCGATGAGCGGCGCATGATTGGGCATAATGCCCAGGTCGCCGTCCAGGGCACGGACGAGGACGAAATCCACGTCTTCATGGAGTACGGCAGCATCGGGTGTAATGACTTCCAGATGGAGGGTCTTTCCTGCTTCTGCCATAGACTATTCCCCTTTCAGTGTCTTGGCCTTTTCGTATGCTTCGTCGATATTGCCGACCATGTAGAAGGCCTGTTCAGGCATGTCATCGCATTTGCCGGACAAGATTTCCTTGAAGCCTTCGATGGTTTCTTTCAGCGGTACATAGCGGCCTTTCTGACCGGTGAACTGTTCAGCGACGGCGAAGGGCTGGCTGAGGAAACGCTGTACCTTACGGGCACGGGCAACGGTCAGCTTATCTTCTTCGGACAGTTCGTCGATACCCAGGATGGCGATGATATCCTGCAGGTCTTTGTACTTCTGGAGGATTTCCTGGACGGCACGGGCCGTGTTGTAGTGGTCATCACCGATGACGTGGGGGTCGAGGATACGCGACGTCGAATCGAGGGGATCGACAGCCGGGTAAATGCCCAGTTCGGCGATTTCACGGGCCAGGACGGTCGTGGCATCCAAGTGGGCGAAGGTAGCAGCCGGAGCCGGGTCGGTCAAGTCGTCGGCAGGGACATAGACAGCCTGGACGGACGTGATGGATCCGTCTTTGGTCGAGGTGATACGTTCCTGCAGGGCGCCGACGTCGGTACCCAGGGTCGGCTGATAGCCAACGGCCGACGGGATACGGCCGAGCAGAGCCGAAACTTCGGAGCCAGCCTGGATGAAACGGAAGATGTTGTCAATGAACAGCAATACGTCCTTGTGTTCTTTATCGCGGAAGTATTCTGCCATGGTCAGGCCGGTCAGGCCGACGCGCATACGGGCTCCAGGCGGTTCGTTCATCTGGCCATAGACGAGGGCCGTCTTGTCGATGACGCCGGATTCTTTCATTTCGTTCCAAAGGTCATTGCCTTCACGCGTACGTTCACCGACGCCGGTGAAGACGGAATAGCCGCCGTGGCCGGTAGCGACGTTATGAATGAGTTCCATGATGAGGACGGTCTTGCCGACACCGGCACCGCCGAAGAGGCCGATCTTGCCGCCTTTGGCATAGGGGCAGATGAGGTCGACGACTTTGATCCCCGTTTCAAAGATTTCCGTTTCCGTCGCCTGGTCCTGGAATTTCGGGACCGGACGATGGATTGGCCAGTAATCATCGGCTTCGACTTTAGCTTCGCCTTTATCTACGGTCTGGCCGAGGACGTTGAAGATACGGCCTAAGACACCTTTGCCGACGGGGACCTTGATAGGACCTCCCGTATTTTCAGCAGCCATGCCGCGGACGAGGCCGTCCGTCGAGTCCATGGCAACGCAGCGGACGACATCATCGCCCAAGTGCTGCATGACTTCTACAACCAGGTCGATTTTCTGGTCGCCTTCGCCACCGGTGATATGGATGGCGTTGTAAATGGCGGGCAGATCTGCTTCCGAGGCAAACCGCACGTCGACGACCGGGCCGATGACCTGGACGACTTTCCCAATATTATTACTCATGAAGAGGTTCTCCTCTCTTTCAGAATCGTTGACAGACGGGCCTTACTGCAAGGCATTGGCACCGCTGACAATTTCCGTCAATTCGTTGGTGATACCAGCCTGACGGACTTTATTGTAGGTAACAGTCAGTTTATCGATCAGTTCGCCTGCGTTGTCCGTAGCCGACGTCATGGCCGTCATGCGGGCACCGAGTTCGCTGGCAGCGGACTGAAGGAGACTATTGTAAATGAACAGATCCAGATACTGGGGCAGCAAGGCATCGAGGACGAGCTTCGGGTCCGGTGCGAAAAGGTATTCTTCCCGCGGCCCCTGGTCCTTTTTGTCTTCCGTCTGGGTAATGGGCAGCATCTTGACGATTTTCGTGTCCTGGGACAGGGCCGACTTGAAGTGCGTGTAAATGACGTACACTTCATCGACTTCCCCATCGAGGAACTTCTGCGTCGCTAAATGGGCGATCTGCTGGGCATGATGGAACTGAGGCTTATCTGAAAAGCCCGTCCATTTCTTTTCCGGCGCCAAATGCAGGTGCTTCAAGTATTCTACCGGCTTGCGGCCTGAAACGAGGAGCATCGAAGCATCACGGGGCTTGTCCCTGAGGACCGAGACCATGGCCTTATTGACGTTGGAATTGAAGGCCCCTGCCAGTCCCTTGTCGGAACCGATGACGATGTAGCAGGTCTTCCTGACTTCGTCATGAGGCGTGAACAAAGGATTGCCAGCGTCCGGCGAAGCCGCAGAAAGACGCTGCAGCATGCCTTCCATTTTTTCAGTATACGGGGCGGTAGCCACTGCCCGATCCTGTGCACGGCGCAGTCGTACGGAGGAAACCATCTTCATGGCCTTAGTGATCTGCTGGGTATTGGTGACGGATTTAATACGTCTGTTTATTTCGCGTGCACTCGGCATAGCTTATTCCTCCTCTTTGATCAGTTCATGAGAAGCGCCGTACTGCTTGGTGTATTCAGCGATGGCTTTCTGAAGCGTTGCTTCTGCATCTTTGCCGAGTTCCTTCGTCGATTTGATGCTTTCGCCGACTTCCGGATAGTTGCTGTGCATGAATTTGATGAAACCGTCTGCAAACTGCGAAACTTCCTCAACCTGTACGGGCATGAGGTAATTCTTGACGGCCAGGTAAATCTGCATGACCTGATCTTCAACGGGCATCGGATGATACTGCGGCTGAATGAGGAGCTGCATCGTCCGTTCGCCGGCGTCGATCTGGGCTTTCGTGCTCTTATCGAGGTCGGAGCCGAACTGGGCGAAGGCGGCCAGTTCGCGGTACTGGGCCAGGCTCAGGCGGAGGGTACCGGCGATTTTCTTCATGGCCTTGATCTGGGCCGAGCCGCCGACACGGGATACGGAGAGGCCGACGTTGATAGCCGGGCGGATCCCGGAGTTGAAGGCTTCTGTTTCCAGGAAGATCTGGCCGTCGGTGATGGAAATGACGTTGGTCGGGATATAGGCCGACAAGTCACCGGCCAGGGTTTCGATGATCGGCAGGGCCGTAATCGAACCGCCGCCGAGGTCATCGGACAATTTCGCAGCTCGTTCGAGGAGACGGGAATGTAAGTAGAATACGTCGCCCGGATAAGCTTCACGTCCTGGCGGACGGCGGAGGAGCAGACTCATGGCGCGGTATGCCTGAGCGTGCTTGGACAAGTCATCATAGACGCAGAGGCAGTCCTTGCCCTGGAGCATGAAGTATTCGGCCATGGAAACGCCGGAATACGGAGCCAGGTACTGGAGCGGTGCGCCGTCGGAAGCCGTAGCGGCGACGACGATGGTGTAAGCCATAGCACCGTTTTCTTCCAACGTGCGGACGACACGGGCTACGGTCGAAGCTTTCTGGCCGATAGCGACGTAGACGCAGATGACGCCGGTGTCCTTCTGATTCAGGATGGTATCGATGGCGATGGCCGTCTTGCCGGTACCACGGTCACCGATGATGAGTTCACGCTGGCCACGGCCGATAGGAACCATGGAGTCGATAGCCTTGAGGCCTGTCTGGAGCGGTACCTTGACCGGCTGGCGGTCAGCGATGCCGAAAGCCTTGACTTCGATGAGGCGTGATTCGCTGGTCTTGATTTCCCCTTTGCCGTCGATAGGCATACCCAGGGGATTGACAACGCGGCCGATCATGGCTTCGCCAACAGGGACACGCATGACGCGGCCTGTACGGCGGACCGTATCGCCTTCCTTGATGAGGGCGTCATCGCCGAGCAGTACGGCGCCGACGTTGTCTTCTTCCAGGTTCAGGGCCATGCCGTAAACGCCGTGCGGCAGTTCCAGCAATTCCCCGGACATGGCTTTGTCCAAACCGTAAATGTGGGCAATGCCGTCCCCGACTTCCAGAACGGTGCCGACATCGTCGACATTCATTTCCACATTATAATCTTCGATTTGTTTCTTGATTATAGCCGTTATTTCTTCTGGCTTCATTTTCATTATTCGTCCGTCACCCCATTCGTCACGTCAGCCTGGAGCAGTTTATGCTGCATATCGCGCAGCTGCCGCCGGAGGCTGCCGTCTATTAGTTTGTCGCCGATCTGGATGACCATGCCGCCGATGAGCGACGGGTCGACATAGTACAGCGGTTCGATGTGCTGCCCTGTCATGGCTTCCAGGCTGGCAACCAGTTTCGTTTCTTCTTTCTTGGACAGCGGCTTGACGACGCGGATCTTGGCCACTTCGATGTGCTGGGCCTTACGGGCCAAATCGATGAACCCGTCGATGGCCAGCAAGAGGGCTGCCTCCCGGCGCCGGTCGATCATGACGTACATGAACTGCAGGACGATCGGCGAAACACTGTCTTTGAAAATCGTTGCAAGTGTGTCTTTTTTAGACTGTGGCGGTACGAGGGGATGATTCAGGAATTTCCATAAATCAGGATTTCCCTGGAACGTGTCCCGTACGCCTTTCAGTTCTGTTCCGAACTCAGTAAGCTTCTTCTGTTCGCTGGCGATGTCGAACATCGCCTGGCTGTATTTGCTGTAGATCGTTTCGGGTATCATAAGATCAGTTCCCCTTTACGCGGTGCGTCTGGAGCTGGTCGATGCAATCGGCTACCAGTTTTGCGTTCATGTCAGGATCCATGTTTTTCTGGAGCAGTTTTTCTGCCACAGCCATCGACAGTGTGACTACTTCATTACGCATTTCCCGGATAGCCGCTTCCCGTTCGTTGGCGATTTCCGTCTGGGCGATCTGCTTTTCCCGGGCGATCTGGGCGCGGATGGCTTCCAGCTGGGCCTGGGCTTCCTTGTCGGCCTGCTTGACAGCTTTGTCGACGATGGCCTGGGCTTCAGCACGGGCGTCGCGAATCTGCGCTTCATAATCGGCTTTCAACTTTTCTGCCGTTTCCCGGGCTTTGGCTGCGTTGTCGAGGTCCGAGGCAATCTTGTTGCGGCGGTCTTCCAGGACTTTGAGCAGCGGTTTATAAGCGAACTTCGCCAAAATGGCAACTAATACGAAGAAGTTGATGAACTGGAACAGCAAGGTACCATTAATACTAACCAATGTACTTCCCTCCCCGGCTGTATATTAGAATCTTCGGATTAAAGCAGGCTGACGAACGGATTGGCGAAGACCAATACGATAGCGATGACAGCTGCGATAATCGGCATGGATTCGATCAGGCCGATGGAGATAAGCATGTTGACCAAAAGCTTGCCGCCCATTTCCGGCTGGCGGGCCGTACCTTCAAGCATCTTCGATGCGGCATGGCCGTCACCGATAGCAGCGCCGAGAGCTGCCAAACCAATACCTAAGCATGCACCAAATGCAGATAATGCCAATACGAGAGCTTTTTCCATAGTAAATAACCTCCTAAGTTGTAACGGTATCTGAGCGTTTCTTAGTCTTCCGTAAAGGACGGTGCCAGATACGATGTAGTCAGAATGGTGAAGATGAATGCCTGGATGAGGCCGATGACGAAACTGAACAGGAGCCAGATCATCGGGACGGCGACAGGCACGAGGAAGTACAGGACTTCCAAGAGGATTTCCCCTGCCAGGATGTTACCAAAGAGACGGAAGGCCAAGGTCAAAGGCTTGGTGATTT
>CABMPA010000096.1 GCA_902388315.1 uncultured Megasphaera sp.
AAGATAAAGAAGTCGTCGTTATCATTGGCCCGTCCGGTTCCGGCAAGAGTACGATCCTGCGCTGCATCAACTATCTGGAACAGCCGACGGCTGGGGAAATCATCGTCGACGGCATCAGCATGAGCGATGCCAAGAGCATCAACAATATCCGCAAGGAAGTCGGCATGGTTTTCCAGCGCTTCAATCTCTTCCCGCACATGACGGTCTTGCAGAACATCATCTTGTCGCCTATGAAGACCCGCGGCGAAAGCAAGGAAGAAGCAACGAAGATAGCTATCCAGCTCTTGGAAAAGGTTGGCCTGGCCGATAAGAAAGACGCTTATCCGGAAACGTTATCCGGCGGCCAGCAGCAGCGTGTGGCTATTGCCCGCGCCCTGGCCATGAAACCGAAATTCATGCTTTTCGATGAACCGACATCGGCACTGGATCCGGAAATGGTCCGCGAAGTATTGGACGTCATCAAGGACTTGGCCAAAGAGGGCATGTCCATGGCCATCGTCACCCATGAAATGGGCTTTGCCCGTGAAGTCGCCGACCGCGTCCTGTTCATCGATGAAGGGAAAATCCTGGAACAAGGGAAGCCCGACGACATCTTCTTCCACCCGAAAGAAGAACGGACGAAACTGTTCCTGTCGAAGATATTGTAATTTCGCAGGTCGCAGGTCGCAGGCCGTAGTAGGGGCCGTCCCAGCGGGCGGCCCGCTTCAGCATATGTATGATTTCCCTAACCAGCTTGCTGGGAAAACCATCCGCTAACCATGA
Source organism: uncultured Megasphaera sp. (assembly GCA_902388315.1). Classification (GTDB taxonomy): domain Bacteria; phylum Bacillota; class Negativicutes; order Veillonellales; family Megasphaeraceae; genus Megasphaera. The sequence continues at coordinate 763 of CABMPA010000096.1, forward strand.
ACTGCAAACTTAAAAAAGGCGCTGTCGCATGAAGACAGCGCCTTTTTTGAGTTTGATATTTGATAAGGATGGTTTTAAATTTAAAGCAATCACCTCAAACATCATACATCAAACTTCAAACATTAAAGAGAACGGGGCCTTGCATGATGGTAGAAACCTTCGTGCGATAGCCTCTTTTTTATGTACAGATTCTGCGGGATTCCCACAAGCGGGCCGCCTTACCAGGACGGCCCCTACGAGCCACGAACCACGGCTTTTTCAAAGGCTGTGCGGGCGGCGTTGATGGTTTTTTCGATGTCTTCGTCGCTGTGGGCGCCGGAAACGAAGTTTGTTTCAAACTGGGACGGTGCCAGGTAGATGCCCTGTTCCAGCATGGACAGGAAGTAACGGCGGAAGGCTTCCTGGTCGCTGGCTTCCGATGTGGCGTAGTTGGTGACCGGGACAGCGCTGAAGAAGACGCTGAACATGGTGCCGGCCCGATGGACCTGGACGGCAGCGCCGGCTTCGTCGGCAGCGGCTTTGAGGCCATCTGTCAGGATTTTCGTTTTGGCGCAGGCTTTTTCGACGTAATCCGGGTCTTCCGTGATGATGCGCAGTGTTTCCAGCCCGGCTGCCATGGCCAGGGGATTGCCGCTGAGGGTACCGGCCTGATAGATCGGGCCGGCCGGCGAAACGCAGTCCATGATGTCCTGGCGGCCGCCATAAGCTGCGACGGGCAGGCCGCCGCCGATGATCTTGCCCAGGGTCGTCATGTCCGGGGCGATGTGATAGAGGCTCTGGGCTCCGTGCAGGGCCGTGCGGAAGCCGCACATGACTTCGTCGAAGATGAGGACCGTGCCGTGTTTCTTCGTTTCGTCGCGCAGGAGCTGCAAGTAGCCGTCTTCCGGCAGGACCAGGCCCATGTTGCCGGCAATGGGTTCGACGATGACGGCGGCGATGTCGTTACCGCAGCGGTCCATGAGGTCGCGGAAGGCTGCTGCGTCGTTATAGGCGACGGTCAGCGTGTCTTTGGCTGTGCCGGCCGTAACGCCGGGGCTGTCGGGCTGGCCGAAGGTGGCAGCACCGGAACCGGCTTTGACCAGCAGGCTGTCGCCGTGGCCGTGATAGCAGCCGATGAATTTCACGATTTTATCGCGGCCCGTATAGCCCCGGGCGACGCGGATGGCGCTCATCGTCGCTTCCGTGCCGGAATTGACCATGCGCAGTTTTTCGATGGACGGATAGATTTTTTTGACCAATTTGGCCAGCTGCGATTCGATCAGCGTCGGGGCGCCGTAGCTCGTGCCGCGCGTGGCTGCGTCCTGCAGGGCCTTGACGACGCGGGGATGGGCGTGGCCGACGATCATGGGTCCCCAGGAACCGACGTAGTCGATGTACTGGTTGCCGTCGATGTCGCAGATGGTGCTGCCTTTGGCCCAGGCGATGAACGGCGGCGGGCAGCCGATGCGGTTGTACGAGCGGACCGGGCTGTTGACGCCACCCGGCATGAGGGTCTGCGCTTCTTCGAAAGCGGCAGCTGATTTTTCTAAGTGAAGCATGGAAAGGCCTCCTCATTCTTTGATATCTAAATTGAAGACGTTCCGCAGTTCGCGGACGACCCGGTCTTCGTCGGGCGTGTTGGCCGCTTCGACCGTGCGCCGCAAGGGAGCGCGCAGGATTTTGCGGACCAGGATATGGGATAAGTTCTCGACGACGCGGAACTGGTCGTCTGTCAGTTCGGGCAGCTTGTTGCGGGCCCGCTTGACGAAATGGCGCCGCGTCCGTTCGGCCTGCTGGGACAGGCTGAGGACGACGGGGCGGACCGACAGGTATTGATAGCGCTCGATCATGGTGTTCACGGCTTCGTCGACGATGTAGCTGGCGGCCACGGCTTCGCGCTGGCGCGTGGCTTCATTGTCGTGGACGACTTCCTGTAAATCGTCGATGTTGTATAAGGTGACACCGGGCAGCCCGGTCACGGCCGGGTCGACGTCGCGCGGTACGGCGATGTCGATGAGCAGCAGGGGACGGCCTTGGCGCAGTTCCTGGAAGCGCTGCAGCCTGGGGACGGTGATGACGTAGTGCGGCGCTCCCGTCGACGCGATGATGATGTCTACGTCGGAGACGACGGACTGGACTTCTTTATAGTGGACGGCCTGACCGCCGACGTCGGCAGCCAGTTCCTGGGCCCGTTCCAGATGGCGGTTGACGATGTACAGTTTCCCGGCGCCTTTGCCCAGGAAATTCTGCGCCGTCAGGCGGGCCATCTGGCCGGCGCCATAGAGCAGGAGGTTCCGGCCAGCCAAGGAACCGAGCTGTTTTTCAGCCATCTGTACGGCCGTATAGCTGACGGATACGGCGTTGTAGGCGATGTGCGTTTCCGTCCGGACCCGCTTGCCCGTGGCAATGGCCTGCTGGAAGAGCATGTTCAGGATGGCACTGGTCGCGCCGTTTTCGTGGGCCATGACGTAGGCCTGTTTGACCTGGCTGAGAATCTGGCCTTCACCCAGGACCAGCGAGTCCAGGCTGGCAGCGACGTTGAACAAGTGATGGATACAGGCTTTTCCCGTATAGCTGTAGAAATAGGACGGCTCATAAGCCGGGCGGCCGGCTGCGTCGAGGAAGAAGTCGCGCAGGGCCTGTTCGTTATCCCGCACATCGTCGACGACGGCATAGACTTCGGCGCGGTTGCACGTCGACAGGATGACGGCTTCGCGCAGGCCGCCGTAATCGTCGAGATGCTGCAGGGCATCGTGGATGGCGTCAGGCGTCATGGTGAAGCGTTCCCGGATGGCGACGGGGACGGTCTTGTGGTTGAGGCCGAGGATGACGAGGTCCATGTTATGCCTCGACTTCGCCGTTCTTCAGCCACTTGGCGACGTCGACGGCGTGATAGGTGATGATGATGTCGGCGCCGGCGCGTTTCATGCTGGTCAGTTCTTCCATGACGATGCGTTTTTCGTCGATCCAGCCGTTGCGGGCTGCGGCTTTGACCATGGCGTATTCGCCGCTGACATTATAGGTCGCAATGGGGCGCTGGCAGCGCTGGCGGGCCTGATAGACGATATCCAGGTAGGAAAGGGCCGGTTTGACCATGATGATGTCGGCGCCTTCTTCCAGGTCGAGGTCGATTTCCTTCATGGCTTCGCGGCTGTTGGCCGGGTCCATCTGGTACTGGCGGCGGTCGCCGAAATGCGGTGCCGAATCGGCGGCATCGCGGAAGGGGCCGTAGAAGCCGGACGCATATTTGGCGGCATAGGACATGATGATGGTATTGATGAAGCCTTCTTCATCCAGGGCCTGGCGGATGGAGGCAATGCGGCCGTCCATCATATCCGACGGGGCGACGATGTCGGCACCGGCTTCGGCCTGGCTGACGGCGACTTTGTTGAGCAGCTTCAGCGTCGCGTCGTTATCGACGTAGTGGTCTTTGACCTGGCCGCAGTGGCCGTGGTCCGTGTACTGGCAGAGACAGACGTCGCCGACGATGACCATGTCCGGCAGGGCCTTCTTGATGGCGCGGATGGCGCACTGGACCGGACTCTGCGGGTCCCAGGCACTGGAACCGATTTCGTCTTTATAGGCCGGCAGGCCGAAGACTTCGATAGCCCGCAGCCCTAACGCATAGATTTCTTCGGCCAGGCGGACGGCGTTATCGACGGACAGGTGATAACAGCCGGGCATGCTGGGGATTTCTTCTTTGACGTTCGTCCCGGGGACGACGAAGATAGGGTAAATCAGATCGCTGAGACATACATGGTTTTCCCGGACCATGGCGCGCAGAGGAGCGGAAAGGCGCAGGCGGCGGGGACGTAAGGTGTTCAATTTCATGACTACTTGATTCTCCAATCTGTAATACATTCAGCCAGACCGGCTGTGGTATAGGTCTGGGCTGTGATTATTTTTTTCAGGCCTTTTTCCTGACAGGTACGGGCCGTGATGGGGCCGATACAGGCGAAGGTGATATCGTCGAGGACTTCTGCCGGAGCCTGGTTCAGGGCCAGGAAGCTGTGGACGGCAGACGAGCTGGTGAAGGTCACAACGTCGATGGCCCGGCGGTTCAGCAGGTCCGTCAGGACGTCGCTGTTTTCGCTGGCAGGGACCGTACAGTAGGCCTGGCAGATGTCGACGGCGGCACCCCAGCGGCGCAGCGTGTCGGGCAGGACGGACCGGGCTTCTTTGGCCCTGGGGATGAGGATGCGCTCTTTTCCGGAAAGATGCGGTTCCAGGGCAGCGGCCAGGTCTTCGGCGCAGTAAGCATCGGGTACGACGTCGGCGCGCAGGCCATATGTCGTCAGGGCCTCTGCCGTGGCGCTGCCGATGGCGGCCAGTTTGGCCCGGCCCAGGGCGCGGCTGTCGCGGCCATGGTGCTGGAGGCGGCGGAAAAAGGCGTCGACGCCGTTGGTACTGGTGAAGATGACCCAGTCATAGCTTTCTAATCGGCCGATAGCTGCGTCCAGGGCCTGATAATCATCGGTCGGCGGCGTGATGCGGATGGTCGGGACTTCCCGGCAGCGGGCGCCCAGTTCTTCCAGGCGGTGCGTCAGGGCCGGCGCCTGGGCATGAGTCCGGGTGACGGCGATGGTCAGGCCGAAGAGGGGCTTGGTGTCGAACCACTGCATAGATGGACGCAGGGCGACGACATCGCCGACGATGAATACGGCCGGGGCTTTGAACTGACAGGCGGCGGCTTTTTCTGCAATATCGCCGACGGTAGCTACCAGCGTTTCCTGGTCGGCTTTGGTACCCCAGCGGACCAGGGCGGCCGGCGTGGATGCCGGGCGGCCGCAGGTGATGAGCTGTTTGGTAATGGATGGCAGGTTGTGGACGCCCATGAGGAAGATGAGCGTGTCGACGGCCGTTGCCAGTTTATCCCAGTGAATCGACGATTGCTCTTTCGTCGGGTCCTCGTGGCCAGTGATGACGGCAAAGGACGAAGCCGCCGTCCTGTCGGTCACGGGGATGCCGGCATAGGCCGGGGCGCCGATGGCCGACGTGACGCCAGGGATGATTTCAAAGGGCAGGCCGGCGTCGTGAAGGGCCCGGCTTTCTTCGCCGCCGCGGCCGAAGACGAAGGGGTCGCCGCCTTTGAGGCGGACGACGGTCTTGCCTTCTTTCGCTTTGGCGATGAGCAGGTCGATGATTTTATCCTGCGATAAGGTATGATTCGCGGCTTTTTTGCCGACGTAGATTTTTTCAGCTCCTGGCGGAGCGAATTCCAAGAGGCGCGGGTCGGCCAGATAGTCGTAGATGACGACATCGGCCCGGCCCAGGACTTCCCGGCCCCGCAGGGTGAGCAGGCGGTAGTCTCCGGGACCGGCGCCAGTGAGATACACGATACCGTTCATAGAAACCTCCTTAATAGGTGGGGGTAATCCCCAAATCGGTGAGGATGCGGCGGCCGCCGTCATCGAGGAGCGTACAGGCCGCTTCCCTGCCGATGGCAGCACTGTCGGCGACGGCTCCTCGTATCGTCGTGCGGCAGATGTGGCTGCCGTCGGGGGCGGCGATGATGCTCTGCAAGGTCAGCGTCCCGTCTTCGACGGTTCCATAGACGCCGACCGGGACCTGGCAGCTGCCGTTGATGGCGGCCAGGAAGGTCCGTTCGGCTGTCGTCGCCGCGGCGGTGTCTTCGTCGTTGAGGAAGGCCAGGGCTTTTTTCAAGCTGTCATCGTCTGCCCTCGTCTCGATGGCCAGGGCCCCCTGGCCGACGGCGGGAATCATGGTCGTGACCGGCAGGAGCTGGGTGATGCGGTCAGCCCGTCCCAGGCGCTGCAGGCCGGCTTCGGCCAGAATGATGGCGTCGTATTGGCCGTCATCGAGCTTTTTCAGGCGCGTGTCGACGTTACCCCGGAGGTCGGTGACGACCAGGTCCGGCCGGGTGTGGAGCAGCTGGGCTTTGCGGCGCAGGCTCGACGTGCCGATGCAGGCGCCGGCTGGCATGGCATCGAGGGAGGGATAGGTGTTGGACACGAAGGCGTCGTGGACGTGGTGACGGGCCGTGATGGCTGCCAGGCAGAGTCCGTCAGGGACGTCTGCCGGCAGGTCTTTCAGGCTGTGGACAGCCAGGTCGATGGTGCCGTCCAGGAGTTGCCGTTCCAGTTCTGTTGTGAAGAGTCCCTTGCCGCCGATGCGGGCTAAGGGGACGTCGAGGATTTTATCGCCCTGCGTGACGATATGCCGGAGCTGGACGGTCAGTTCCGTGTCGTGGCGGCGCAGGACGTCGGCGATGTAGTTGGCCTGCCACAGGGCCAGCTGGCTGCGCCGCGTACCGATAGTCAGATTACGTTTCATGGTCTTTCCTTTCCCAGGCGGCCAGCCGTTCCCGGAGAAGGGTACGGGCCGCGTCGATTTCGTTGTTCTCTACCAGGGCCATGACGTCATCGGTCAGGGCCTGGCGCCAGAAGGCCTGACGGTCCCGGCTGGTCGGGAGGAGGGACCGGCCCTGGCTGCGGATTGCCGCTAGTTCAGCCAGCCAGCGGCCATAGCGCTCATCGAATTGCTGTTCCAGCCGTTTACGGAGCCAGCGCGATAAGGCCGGGGCCTTGCCATTGGTGGAAATGGTGAGCTGCAGGTCGCCCTGGCGGACGATGGAGGGCAGGGTGAAGTTGCACAAATCCGGAACGTCACAGACGTTGAGCAGTTTCCCCTGGGCTTTGGCCGCAGCTGCGACGGCCTGGCTGACGGCTTCGTCGTCGGTGGCACAGATGATGAGGAAGAAGGCCGACTCATCACCGGGCTGGTAGGCCCGCGGCTGCCAGGATAGCTTCCGGCTTTCGGCCAGTTCCTGTAACGGCGGGGTCAGTGATGGGGCGATGACGGTCACGACGGCCCCTTCATCCAGCAGGCGGCAGACCTTGCGTTCGGCGACGCGGCCGCCGCCGAGGACCAGGCAGGCCTGTCCGTTGAGATTGAGATTGATAGGATACATAAGCGAACCTCTTTTCAAAGTTGTACGCTTCTTATTATACCATTATAACGGAAAAAAGCTGTAGTAAATACAACATTTTATGAGTGAAAAAGGGCTTGTCGCACGACGACAAGCCCTTTAAAGTAGCCGGTTTACCCTGTTGAGCAGGCGAAGCCTGCGAAATATAACCCACCCGCT
>CABMPA010000097.1 GCA_902388315.1 uncultured Megasphaera sp.
TCCTCCTGGCCCTGCAGATGAAGAAAGCCGCCGAGGAACTTCCCGGCGGCTATATCCGCTGTGCGGCGGCCTTTTCTGCCCTATAAGGCAGCGATATAGGTCTTGGTTTTGTCGACGGAGACGACATCGATCCAGCCGAAGTGGGACAGGGCATGACACCAGGTAAAGAGGGTATGGTGGTCGGCAATGAATTTTTTCAGCTCCGAAATCGTCTGCCCGCTGCCTTCGACGCGGCTATAGCCGGCGAAGGCTGTGTCGATAAGGGTATTGTCCGGCCATTCTTCGCGGAAGCAGCTGTGCAGGAAGAGGAACAGGTCCAGGACCGGCGCCGGGGCTTCGACGAATTTCTTTTCATTTTCCCAGTCGAGGAAGGTAATCGTCCCCGCTTCCTTATCGTAGGCGATGTCCCGCAGGGCCGGCCGGCCGTGGTGCAGGCCGGCGGCGTGGAGCCGGGCCAGGGCCTGGCCGGCTTTTTCAAAGGCATCCTTACGGACGGCGGCGTATTCCGCTTCCTTGGCTACACCCTGCAGCGTCTTGCCGGCAGCTTCCATGACGAAGAAGTCTTCATCCAGGAGGGCCAGCTTCGGAGCCAGAGGCAGGCGGGCATTGACGGTCATGATCTTGTACGCTTCACACCAGAAGGCAGCCGACGGGTTCTGTTTGGCAAAGGCATTGCGGCCATTGCTCATGCGGCGCTTGATGAAGTACGTTTTATTTTCAAAAGAAAGTGACAAAACCCGCTTGTCCGGCTTTTCTGCGATGGCTGCTTGTGCGGATTTTAAGAGGGACTCGTTAAACAAGAAAGTCACACCTTTCAAAATATTAAGATATAGTTTCAAAATTTATAGATTCTATATAATAAGATTATTTTTATATTATAACAAATTTAATCAGAAAAATAAATGGCTTGCCCTGAAAATAGGGCTTTTTCTTGCGGATTTCCCTTGGAACAGCCTGAGATAAAAACAAAACGGCATGTTGAATTTGATAAGCACTATTGACATGTGACGAGAGGAACTTTATAATAGTGAATGTAAATGAATATCATTTTTTTAAGGGAGATGTGCCGTATGTTTCAGAATACAGACTTTTGGATTGGCTTAGGTATTGGTGTCGTCGCTGGCGTTTTCGGTTATAAACTCATATCCGAACGGGAACAGCAGCTCCTGGCCTTGCAGCAGCCCGCTGCCGGTGCGATGACGGCTTCGGTGCCGCTGGCTGAATTGCAGCGCCAGAAAGAAGAATTGGAAGACATGATTGCAGCTCAGGAAGCCGCACAGGCAAAATAAGTTTGCTATTAATTTAAAAATATCCGCTAAAAATTACAAACTGCAAACTTAATACTCGAAAAAGGCGCTGTCTTCGTGCGACAGCGCCTTTTTAAGAAGAACTACACCAGGAAGGGCTGCTTTTATGATTATTCCGACGTCGAAATGGGACTTCATCATGCGAAGCGTTTCTGTTTCATCGTACTTGCCGGGCCGTATCCGCCTGTACAGTAAAAAACTCGTTGGCAATACCGAACTGAGCCGCAAGGTCTATGCTTACATTGCCAGTTATAAAGAAATCGACAAGGTCGATATCAATGTCCTCACAGGTTCTGTCCTGATTACTTACCGGCCGCAGGTCCTGCGGACCAACAGGGAACTTGTCCGGGTAGAGAACTATATCATGAGTCATGTTGAAAGGAGAAGGTAATTATGTCTTATGCCTCAGGTTTTATGGTGGGCTCGTCGATCGGCAAAGCCGTATATGACTTGTTCCACAATAAGAAGGGCAAGGCGGCTGCCGCAGCTGCGCCCGCCGGTTCGTTCCGGTCTCAGGTCCGGGCGGCAAAGCCGGTAGCGGATGTGCCCCGGTTTGCCTGTGTTTCCGTCTTGAAAGGCCGTCGCCGTTATCGCGCCGCGGCCCTCATCGGCAATCCGGAACTGGCCCGCTTGATTGAAGAAAAGGTCGGTGCCCTGCCCGATGTCCAGTTCATCCAGGTCAGCGCCGTCACGGGCAGCATCCTGGTATTCGCCCGCAGCGAAGGAATGCTGGACCAACTGGAAAATTTCTTTCGCTTCCGCCTCTTTCCCAATGTTGTCGAAGGCCTCGTCAACGCCGTCTATGAGGCGGAACGGCAGGAAGGACGGAAAAAGGAAGAGACGACATACCTCAAAGCGGTTCATGATACAGGGGCTTTTTTCAGCCATATTATCCGCAATGAGTCCAGCCATTTTTTGGATTTGCGCACGGCGGTTGCCTTGCTTCTGACCCTTCGCGGCTTGCGCAAAGTTGCCTTCCTGGGACAGCGCCCGTCGGGACCGCAGATGCTGTGGTGGGCCCTGTCGTTATTGAGGGGGCGCTGAGTCATGTACATGCGCAATACCCTCTTTCTGCACAGCGAGATCCCCAGCCGCATGCGCCCTGTCTTGAGCGTCAAGCTCCGCCAGGTCCGCGGCATCGTCTCGGCTGTCGTCGAAGAAAAGAAAGTCACCGTCTACTATGCAGGGCGGCTGGACCTGCGGGCACTGAACCTCTTTGTCCGTGCCTTTGAAGATAAATATGGCCGCAAGAAAGAACAGAAGAACGATGATATGGATGTGGCCACCTACCGCCGGGAAGCCATCATTTCCGTCGGCGGCTTCATCGCCATGAACATCCTGCGCAAGGTCCATCCGGAATTCTACGGGTCGATTCTCTTGTTTCGCCGATTATTTACCTTATATATTGCACGCCGCTACATTAAGAACGGCATCATGGGGCTCGTAAAGGACCATCAGGCCAATGCCGATACCCTGACGGCGACGGCTGTGGCGGCTTCCGTCCTGGCCGGTAAGCCCGAATCGAGCCTGACCCTCCTGGCCCTGTCCAATGGAGCGGAAATGATGACCGAATACGCTGCCGAAAAGGCGCGCCGCCAGATTTCGGGCCTCCTCAAGCTGGATCAGCGCGATGTCTGGCTCGTCGAAAACGGCCATGAACACAAGGTCCCTGTCGAATCGCTGAAGCGGGGCGACCTCATCGCCGTCCACCTCGGTGAAAAGATTTGCGTCGACGGCAGCGTCGTCAGCGGAAATGCCGCTGTCAACCAGGCCTCGATCACCGGTGAATCCAATCCGGCTATCAAGCAGGAAAAATCGCCGGTCTATGCCGGCAGTGTCATCGAAGCGGGAGACCTGGTCGTCCGCGTCGAAAAGGTCGGCGCCGACACGTCCCTGGCCCAGATCATCCACCTCGTCGAAGAGGCTCAGACCCGCCGGGCACCGGTCCAGAACTTTGCCGATAAGATGGCCAACCTCCTGGTTCCCATCTCCTTCATCGGCGCAGCCATCGTCTACGGGGCGACGAAAGATTGGCAGCGCGTCCTCAACCTCTTATTCATCGACTTCTCGTGCGGCCTGAAATTGTCGACGGCGACGGCCATCTCGGCCGCTATCGGCGTGGCAGCCCGCAAAGGGATCCTCATCAAGGGAGGCAACTACATCGAAAACCTGGCCGACATCGACACGGTCGTCCTCGACAAGACCGGGACCATTACCATGGGCGTTCCCCAGATCGACCATATCGAAACGGTCGAAGGCGTCGACGATAAGGAAATGATTCTCCTCGCGGCTTCGGCAGAGTTGCACTCCGTCCATCCCCTGGCCGTGGCTGTCCAGAAATACGTCAAGGCTCAGGGCTGGCAGACACCGCCTCATGCTTCGTCGGCAACGATCGTTGCCCGTGGCATGAAAGCGAACGTTCCCGCTTTTGAAGGCTACAAAGGCGGTGACGTCCTCGTCGGCAGCCGCCGCTTCATGACTGAAGAAGGCGTCGAAGGCATGCCGGCAACGGATAACAAGACCTGGGGCAAGAATCTCTTGTACATCGCCCGCGATGGTGAATACCTCGGGTTCCTGGTCATCCAGGACCCGGTCCGTCCGGGGATGAAGAAGACGCTGAACCGCATGCGCCGCCTGGGCATCGACGAAGTCGTCATGCTCACGGGTGACTCGAAGGACGTTGCCGCCGAAGTTGCCCGCGACATGGATATCGACTCGTATCACGCCGAAATCCTGCCGGAAGATAAAGCCAACTACGTCATGAAGATGCAGAAACGGGGCAATGTCATGATGGTCGGCGACGGCATCAACGATGCACCGGCCCTGGCCTTTGCCGACATCGGCGTCAGCCTGGGCGGCAATAAGACGGATATCGCCGCCGAATCGGCTGCCATCACCATCCGTTCGGAAGATCCGTCGAAATTGTACGATGCCCTCTACATCGGCAGGGAAACGATGCGGGCCATCAATCAGAACTTCACGGCCACCATTGTGGTCAACTCGGCAGCCATGCTGCTCGGCGCCTTGGGGAAAATCAGCCCTCTCCGCTGTCATCCATAATACAGCTACCCTGGCCGTCGTCCTCAACAGCGTCCGCATCCTCAAACCGGCCCGGCCCCTTAGACGCCCGGCGTAGCAGCCCCTACAGAGATTTGCGGAATTCCCACAGCCATGTAGGGGCTCGCACGTGGCGAGCCCGCCAGGTATATGTAAGATGTCTGTGAACTGATTTGCGTGAACGGGCGCCCCACGTGGTCGCCCCTGCAAAAGCCCTGTCGCATAGCGGCAGGGCTTTTTTTATAAATGAATTTCAATAGCAACTATTGACAGAGTTTGTGAAAAAATATATAATGTTTATGGTAATGAAATGTATTATCATTAACGGGAAGGATGTGTAAGTATTATTTACGGAGCTGAAAGGAGCGATGTAAATGAGTGTCGTCATCGTAGGTGGAAATGATTGCATGGTTTGTCGTTATAAGCGTATCTGCAAAGAGTACGATTATAAGGCAAAGGTCTTTACTCAGGTACCCAGCGATTTCAAGTCGAAAATCGGGTCGCCGGATCTAGTCGTATTATTTACCAGTACCGTGAGCCACAGTATGGTCCGCTGTGCCATCAAAGAAGCGCAGCGCAAGAACGTCGAAGTCGTCCGTTCCCATACGAGCAGCTCGAACGCGCTGAAAACTATATTAGCCGCCAGGACGGAAGAAGCCGTCTGAGGCAAGCAAAGGGGAATTAGTTATGAAAATTGTTTCGTTAGCCGACATGAAAGTCGGTCAGTCAGGCATTGTCGAAGCCTTAGCGGGGCGGGGGAACATCCAGCACCGTCTCGTCGACATGGGCGTCGTCAAGGGCTCTCATATTTCCGTCTTCAAGAAGGCCCCCCTCGGGGATCCTATTGAAGTCAAAGTCAAAGGGTGCGCACTGGCACTGCGCATGAATGAAGCGGCCATGATTTCCGTCGCTGTCGAACAGTAAAAGGGGGGATATAGTCATTATGGAAAATGCAGCAAAGATCAAGATTGCCCTGGCCGGCAATCCGAACTGCGGTAAAACGACGATTTTTAACAACATCACCGGCGCCAAACAGCACGTCGGCAACTATCCTGGCGTTACCGTCGAAAAGAAAGAAGGCCATCGTACCTTCAACGGCAAAGACCTGCTCTTCGTCGACCTGCCCGGCACATACAGCCTGACGGCACGGTCCCTGGATGAAGTCGTAGCCCGTAACGTCATCATCAATGAAAAACCGGACATCATCGTCAACGTCCTCGATGCGTCCAACCTGGAACGTAACTTGTACCTGGCCGCACAGCTCGTCGAACTGGGCCGTCCCATGGTCATCGCCCTGAACATGATGGACATTGCCGAACGCATGGGTGTCCAGATCGACCTCAAGAAACTGGGACAGCAGCTCGGCGCCGTCGTCGTGCCCCTGGTTGGCAGCAAGAATATCGGCACCAAGGAACTGCTCGCCGCCATTTCCGGTACGGAAACGAAGAACCTGGTCAACGCCCGGGTCGATTATGGCTCCGACGTCGAACCGGCCATTGCCGACCTGACCGATGCCATCAAAAAAATGGGCATCATCAAATACCCGGTCCGCTGGCTGGCTGTCAAGCTCCTGGAAAATGACGCCGACGCCGTTTCCAAAGTCCGCGCCATGGAAGGGACCGAGTCCATCCTGGCCCTGGCTTCGACCTTGCGCGATTCCCTGTCGGACAAGATCGATTTGGACTTTTATTTCGCTCAATGCCGATACCAGTTCGCAACGGATGTATTTAATAAATCGATTATCAATGTCGGTTCGAGCGACTCTTTGTCCGATAAAATCGACAGCGTCCTGACCCACCGGTATTTAGGGATTCCTATTTTCCTGGCCCTCATGTGGCTCATGTTCGTCGTCGTCATCAACGTCGGCGCCTACCCGCAGAGCTGGCTCGACACGGGGTTTGCCATGCTCGGCGACTGGTGCAGCGAGGTCATCGAAGATGAACAGCTTCGCTCCCTCGTCGTCGACGGCGTCATCGGCGGTGTCGGTTCCGTCCTTTCCTTTGTTCCCCTTATCGTTCTCTTGTATTTATTCATCAGCCTTCTCGAAGATACGGGGTATATGGCCCGCGCCGCTTTCCTCATCGACCGCGCTATGCGTGCCCTGGGGCTGCACGGCAAGTCCTTCATCCCCATGATCCTCGGCTTTGGCTGCAACGTACCGGGCATCATGGCCGCTCGTACCCTGGATAATGAAAAAGACCGCCTGGTCACGATCCTGGCCTGCCCGTTCATGAGCTGCGGTGCCCGCCTGCCGGTATACACCCTGCTCATCGCCGCTTTCTTCGGTTCTTCCGGCTATGGTGGTACCGTCCTCTTTGGTATCTATCTCCTGGGTATTCTCATTTCCGTCTGCGTCGCCCTGGTTCTCCGTCATACGACTTTCAAAGGGGAACAGGAACCGTTCGTCATGGAAATGCCGCCGTATCACATTCCGACCTTGAAGGGCGTCTTCATGCACATGTGGGAACGCACTGTCTTGTATCTCAAGAAGGCCGGTACCTTCATCCTCGGCGCATCGGTCCTGGTCTGGTTCCTCACGGCTTACCCGATGGACGTCGAATACTCCCGGGATTTCGACGCCGCCAAAGACCAGGTCACTGTGGAAATGGAACAGAAGCAGTCTGACATCCTCCAGTCTTATGGCCTCGGTGCTATCGAAGACAATGAGGCGTTAAATAATATGTATGAATCCATGGTCGCTGCGGCTGATGAAGCGGCTGACGAAGCCGATGCCGATGAAGCCGACACGGGCAATGTCCTGAACCCGGCAGCTGCCTTGAGCTCCGTCGAAGCCCAGGTCAAAAATTCTGAAGAAGCGGAAGACAACCTGTTCATGGGCAAATATCCCCAGCGCTTTGCTGAACTCCAGGTTCAGAATCCGGCCGTATTCGCCCAGGCCCTGCCGCTCTTCGATGCCAAAGCCGATGCCGACGATGCCGCGTCCCAACTCGACGAGCAGCAGAATGCTGAAAAACTGGAACAGTCCTATGCTGCCCGCCTCGGCCACTTCGTAGAACCGGTCATCGCACCGCTTGGCTTTGACTGGAAAATCGGCGTAGGCCTCATCGCCTGCACGGCTGCCAAAGAAGTCATGGTCTCCACTTTGGGTACGATTTACAGCGTCGGCGGTGACGACACCCATGAATCGGGCATCGTCGCTTACCTCCGTGATGACCCGGACTTCAACCAGGCCGTCGCCCTCTCGCTCATGGTCTTCGTCCTGCTTTACATGCCGTGCGTCGCCGCTATGGCCGTCATCAAACGCGAAACGGGTTCGTGGAAAATGCTCCTCGCCAGCAACGGCATGTGCCTCGTACTCTCGTATGTCCTGGCCTTCGTTACCTATCACCTGGCCCTTCTGGCCGGCCTCGGCGCCTAAGGCTTGAAGCAACCCATTTTATAACTTATAATGTTAGTGGCTAGTGGCTAGTGGCTAGTGGCTAGTGGCTAGTGGCTAGT
>CABMPA010000098.1 GCA_902388315.1 uncultured Megasphaera sp.
CGGCTACGGGCCATTATAAGGAACTGCCGACGGACATCTCCAAGGAAGACCTGAAGAAAGTCGTTGCCGACGTGGACTGCGTCTATACTGACACCTGGGTTGACATGGAATTCTTCACCAACCCGGACTATGCCGAAAAGAAGAACCAGATCATCAACATGATGATGCCCTATCAGATCGATGCCGCCCTCATGGAAGGGACGGATACCATGGTCTTCCACGATATGCCTATCCATCCGGGCTACGAAATCACGCAGGACGTCATGGAAAAACACCTGGAAACCATCCTCGACGAAGCCGAAAACAGACGCCACGCCGAAAAAGGCCTCTTAGTCTACCTCATCACAGGGAAACTGGATGCCTGAGTCGCGTGAAGGCTTCTGCCATCATGCAGGGATATCGTTTGTAGTACAGAGTTTGTAGTTTGTAGAAGAGGGTTTTAAATTTTTTACCATTTGCTGCAAACTAAAAACTACAAACTAAAAACTCAAAAATAGGCTGTCTTAACGGACAGCCTATTTTTTTACCCCAATCCCAGGCAGACCAGGGGCAATGTGATGATGGAGCAGAGGGTCGTGACCAGGATCATGCCGGCGGCGTAGTTGCCAGCCGAGCGCTGGTTCTGGGCCAGCATGACGACGGCGGCCATGCTGGGCAGAGCTGACAGGAGGCTCATGGTGACCGTTACGTCGTGGACGACACCCAGGGTCTGGCAGAGGGCGTAGAAGAGGGGCGGAAAGAGGCACATCTTGATGGCGACGGCGCCGTAGAATTCTTTCTTGCGGATGTAGCGGGGGATGTCGATGTAGCAGAACAGGCCGCCCATGTAAATCATGGCCAGTGGCGTCGTCAGGGCGCCAGCCTTGGTCAGGGCCGTATTGACCGGGGCCGGGAGCTGGATGCCCGCAAAGATGCCGAGAATGGCCAGGACGATGGCGATGGTGGCCGGATTGACCATCTTTTGCAGGCGGCTGGCGATGGACATGGTGTTTTCCCGGTCCACCGGCGCCGTCAGGTTGACGCCCAGGGTCCAGAGCAGGAGCTGGTCGATGACCGTGAACAGGGCGATGTAGAGCATCCCTTGTTCCGGAAAGACGGCGGCGACGATGGGGATGCCCATGAAGCCGATGTTGCCGAACATAGCACAGGCCCGATAGACGTGATTTTCATTGCCTTTCAGGCCGAAGAGGCGTGCCAAAAACAGGCAGAGCAGGTATAATAAGAAGTACATCAGGACCGTTACGCCCAGGATTGGCAGGGCACTGATGAACTGCTGGCGCGTCGCTCCGTTGAGGGTATTGGAGAACAAGAGCAATGGCAGGGATATCTTGGTGATGAACCGCGAGAAGACCCCTAGCGAGCGGCTGCCCAGGACGCGCATGCGCACGGCGGCAATGCCGATGAGGATGTAGATGACGAAACCGATGATTTGCGATAAGACAATGGAAAAATAAGCCATTAGCCAAGTCTCCTTTCTAAAACGTCCCCATTTTATCATGGGTATCGCCGGGCTGACTAATGAAACCTTTGACTTTTGCCATGAAAAAAAGTGATGGATAGGAAGACCGACTATGGACCTTACGAAAATACAATACTTCCTGGAAGCGGCGCGGCTGCGCAATTTTACCCAGGCTGCCAGGAACTGCCACATCGCCCAGACGACGATGACCAAATATATTTCCCAGCTGGAAAAAGAACTGGGCTGCCGCCTCTTTTGCCGGGAGCGCCGCGGCGTATCGCTGACGGCAGAAGGGCGGCGCTTCTGTGACGGTATGGAAAAAATCTGCCAGGAATATCAGGACCTGCGCGACTCATTGCGCCTGAAACGGCGGAAAGGCCTCTATCTGGGCATTGCCATGCAGGAATACATCGAGGCTTTGTGGCTGCGCCGCTTTGAAGAAGCCTTCCCCGATTGTAAGATGTATTTCAGTTTCCACGACATCGAAGAGTTAGAAGAAAGCCTGGCCAACGGGACCTTGGATGGCTTCCTCTTTTCCGATGCCCAGTCCCTGCGGAGCCGTTTTACCTGTCAGGAACTGTTCGCCATACGCCAGTCCTTCATCTGTGCCAAGGTCCTGCTCGAACGGTACGGGACTGTCGGGAATATCATCGCCCACAGCCCCTTTGTGACCAAGTCCAACAGTCCGGCTTATACGGCCAAGATACACCAGCACTGCCGCCATGCCTTTCAGCAGGATTTCCTGTCGGTCCGCACCTGCAAGACCTTGTCTGAACAGCTCCTGACGGTCAGCCTGTCCCAGGGATTTGCCATCCTGCCCATGCCTGAAAGCGATGCCTATCCTGGCCTGAGCGTCATTCCCTTAGGCGATGAATTTACAGAACATGCCGTCCTGGCTTATCGGCCGGACGGCATGACAGAAGAACTGAAAAAGTTTTTATCCCTTTTTGCCGGGATGCCATAATTCACTGAGGGCGACGCCGCCGAGGATGCAGGCCGCGCCGATCCATTGCAGGAAGGTCAGGCTTTCGCCGAGGATGATGGCCGACAGGGCCAGGGCCGTAAAGGGCTCCATGTAGCCGCAGATAGAGACGCTCTGGGCCGACAGGCGCTGGACGCCGGAGAAATAGAGGTAGTAGCCGAGGCCGGTGTTGACGATGCCCAGGCAGATCATACAGGCGATGTGGGTCATATCCAGGCTGACTGGTTCTGTCGGCATGGACAGGGTGACGGCCGAAACGACGACGGCTGCGACTAAGAGCTGACAGGCCGGGGACAGGATGCCGCCGATGCCGCTGACCTTTTTCATGGCGATGACCAGCAGGGCGAAGCAGACGGCGCTCAGGAAGCCGCAGACCAGGCCCCACGACAGGCCGTGCGCCTGGACGTCGGCGCCGTTGATACAGAGGATGCCGACCGTGACGATGATCATGGCGCTTACCTTGGGGACCGTGAAGGGCTCATGGAAGACGAAGTACGACAGAATCATTATCAGAATGGGCCCGCAGTAGCACATGAGGGTTGCCAGGCTGACGCCGATTTGCTGGTAGGCTTCGTAGAGGAAGAGCCAGTTCCCGGACAGGAAGAGGCCCGACAGGACCAGCCAGACCAGGGACGTGCGGCGCAGGCTGCCCCATTCGCGGCGGGCCGTCGCCAGGATGAGCAGGAAAAAACCGCCCAGGACCGTACGGGTCAGGACGATTTCATAACTCGACAGGGGAATATGGCTGGCGATGATGCCGTTCGTGCCGAAAATGACGGCAGCCAGGATGAATTTGATGTACGCGTTTTTCATGGACATCCCTCCTTTGAAGCGATGCTTCTACTATACCATATTTCTACAAACTTTGTACTACAAACTATAAAAAAAGGGGCGCGCATGATGGGAAAAAAACTTCGTGTGACAGCCCCTTGCGAGCCACGAACCACGAGCCACGAAATTATGGTATAATAGGGGAAAAACAGAAAAGGGGAACTGCCATGAGTATGCATCATGAAGTAGCCATTACCTGCCCGAAATGCCAGAAGACCGGTGTCTTTACCGTATGGGACAGTATCAATACCAAGCTGGATCCGGACATGAAGGACTGCGTCAAATCGCTGGAGGCCTTCTGCTACCACTGCGGCCACTGCGGGACGGACGTCCAGGTCGATTACGGCTTCTTGTATCACGATATGGACCATCATTTCATGGTCTTCTACGCGCCGACGGATAAGGACCAGGAAAATGCCGACCGCGATATGGCCGATGGCCAGGATAAATTCAAGGCCATGGTCGAGAAGGCAGGCTATGTCTTCCGCCTGGTCCGCAGCAAAGCCGATTTGCTGGAAAAAATCGCCATCTTTGAAGCCGGTCTCGACGACCGCCTGATGGAACTGACCAAGGCCGCTGCCCTGGCCCAGGTGGGGGAAAAGGATAAGGATTTCACCGTCACGGAAAGCCATTTTGTCACGGCTGACGACGGCTCCCTGCGCCTAGCCCTGATTGACGGGACCCATGGCCAGCAGGCTTATGTCGACTTTGCCAACGGTCTGGGCCAGCTCTATGGCCAGTTTGAAAAGAAATTTGCTGCCGACCTGCCGGCCGAAGAAGCTGTCCTGGCCCGCATCGATGCGGCCTGGACGCAGCAGTTCTTGAATAAATACTTATATAATTAAGGGAGGGACTTCTATGTCGAAACTCGTCGTCGTCATCCAGTGTGATATCGTCACCAAACGCTGCAGCGGCTATGCCTGCATGAACACCTTTGTCAACCGTAAGGACACTTTTGCCGATTATCCGCCCGATACGCGCTTCCTCATGATGACCTGCGGCGGCTGCTGCGGAGCAGGGCTGTCGGCCAAGTTGGAAAATCTGGGCAGGAAGCTGAAGAAATACGGTGATGCCAAGGAAAATGTGACCATTCATTTCGCGTCGTGCATCGTATCTGACAGTTATCACCGGCCGCCCTGTCCTTTCCGCAATTATATGGCCCAGATCATCGAACGCAAGGGCTACCCCCTGGTCCACGGAACCTATATTTCCCGCATGACCGAAGAAAAACGGAAGCAGGGGACCTATCATGCCTTATAGGAAAGGGAAAGGCCTTGTCGCAGCCGTCCTGCTGGTCAGCCTTTTGGGCGGGGGCGCGGCCTTCCTGCCACTTCCCAGTGTGGCTGCCGCAGGAAACGCCGTCGCCGATAGGAAGGCTATGAAGCAGGCCGACTGGCAGCTGGCCCCGGCCTATGGACGGCCCATGCTCGACGTCGCGCCGGGAGCCGACACCATCCTGGGGCCGGCGACCATCCCGGCCCGTCAGATGGTCCATTTCATCCGCCAGCGCAATCCTCATCCCAAGCTGAACGCACCCTTGGAAGACGTCGTCCAGGCTTATTATGACGAAGCCGGCCGCGAAGGCATCCGCCCCGATGTGGCCCTCTGCCAGGCTTTGAAGGAAACGGGCTACTTTGCCTATGGCGGCGACGTATCGCCGGACCAGAATAATTTCTGCGGCCTCGGTGCGACGGGCAACAGAGTGGCAGGAGCCCGCTTTGCCACGCCCCAGCTCGGCGTGCGGGCCCATATACAGCATCTCCTGGCCTATGCCAGCAGGGAGCGGCCGAAAACGGCCATCGTCGATCCCCGCTATGAACTGCTGGACGAAAAACATCCCGAACTCTACGGCCAGGTCGATTCCTGGACAGGCCTCAATGGCCGCTGGGCCGTGCCGGGCAAGCATTACGGCCAGGAAATCCTCTGGATGTGGAACGAAGCCCAGACACCGGACGGCACGAATGATAACCTGGTCACGGGCTTCCAGAAAGTCTTCGCGCATCCCGACGACGCCCAGGCCTACCTCTACCGGGGTATCCTGTTCTTTAACCGCCATGATTACTGGCTGGCCGAACGGGACTTCCGGCACGCCCTGGAATTGGACCCGGACTCACCGGCAGCCTGGTACGACCTGGCTTTGACGCAACAAAAAAGAGGGGAGCTTGAAGCTTCCCTCACCAGTTACAACCAGGCCGTCGCCTGCCGGCCCGAATATCTGCAGGCCTGGTATAACCGCGGCCTCTTGGCCATGGAATTGAAGCAGGACGACGAAGCCCTGCGGTCCTTCCAGGAAATCCTGCGCTTTTCACCGCAATCGGCCGATGCGGCCAACGCCATGGCCGTCGTCTATCTCCGCCAGGGGAAATATGACGACGCCGGCTCGTGGCTGGAAAAGGCCGGCCGGATCAATTCGGCCAATCCCAGGGTCCAGGCCAACTACGCCCAGTTCCAAGCCTACCGGCGATAGCTGTATTTGAATTTCATCAATTTTTCCATCAAATATTCCAAGTGACTCTTTTCTGTCTTCATCGGTCCATCGGTCGTCTGTACCAGGTGGGCCGTTTCTTTTTTCTGATTGAATTCCACATCGTAGCCATGCGTCACTATCAAGGCTTGTTCCAATCCATAGATTAACATAAGCACTGCCCCCTTTTTTAGTCTGAAAACAACAAAAGATGCAACGGCGAAATAAGTGCTGCGTTGCATCTTCTGTCTTGCTGTTCTGTTTGTACTTATACTATATAACTTTATAGTGGAAAAATCAATAAAATATTTTGTAAAATTGTAAAATAATTTAAATATACGAACCACGAACCACGATTTCCTTATCCATAAGGGAACCCAGGCGGTCGGCGTGGTGGCTGGCGATGATGAGGGTCTTGCCGGCTTCTTTCAGGCTGGGCAGGAAGTCTTCCAGCCAGGCCAGGCCGTCGGAGTCGAGGTAGCTTTCCGGTTCATCCATGGTCCAGACCTGGGGGTTCATGGTCAGGATGGAGGCGATGGCCGTCCGTTTCTTTTCGCCGCCTGACAGGGTATAGGGCGGACGGGCTGCCAGCCGGGTCAGGCCCAGGAGTTCCAGGGCGTCGTCGACGCGCCGGCGGATTTCTTCTGGTTTCAGGCCCATCTGGATCGGGCCGAAGGCCAGTTCTTCGCGGACACTGCTGCAAAAGAGCTGGGAATCGGGATTCTGCCAGACGTAGCCCAGGCGCTGGTGGAACCACTTGGAGTAGGCATGGTCCCGCATCTTGCCGGCTGTGATGACCGTGCCGTCAAAGGTATACGTCCCCTGCTGAGGGAAAATCAGGCCGTTCAGCAGGCGCAGGAGCGTCGATTTCCCGGAACCGTTGGGACCGCTCAGGAGGACGGCCTGGCCCGGTTCGATGGTTTCCGTGAGGTGGCTGAGGATGGGTCTGTCGTCATAGGCAAAACAGATGTCGTCGAGTTGAATCATGAGAACACTCCTTCCAGGCGGATGAATAAGTAGACATAAGCCAGCAGGGCCAGGATGAGCAAGACCGTGGCCGGAGAGAAAAGGCGTTTTCGGCCGTCATCATAGGCGATGTAGTCGCCGGTGAAGCAGCGGCAGCACATGGCTTCGTACATGTCCTGGGACAACTGATGGGATTTTTGCAGCATGATGCCGGCAACGCCGCCCATGGCCGACTGCTTGTCGGGATTGTGGCCGACCGACCGCAGCTTGAGGGCCGTCAGCAGATCGGACGCTTCCTGGCCTAAGATAGTGATGTAGCGCAGCGTCGTATCCAGGATGAAGATGACCAGTGACGGGACATGGAAGGTCCGCAAGGCACCGGTCAATTCGTGCCAGGCCAGGTTTTCCTGCAAGAGCATCAGCACCGTCACGGTGAGGAAGGTCTTGCAGGGCAGGAGAAAGGCATAGCGGCCGTTGCCCAGGAAGAAAGATGGGGCGACGATGACGGCGCAGAACAGGGCTGCTGCCAGGGCGGCACTGAGGGCCCGGCGAAGCTGCCGTCCCCGCTGGAAGCAGAGGAGGACCAGTTCGCCTGCCAGGACGGCCCAGAGGAAAGCCGTCGTCCGGGCCAGGACGATGAGGACGATGGCGAAGACGACGGCCAAAAGGGCCGGTGCCGCGCCGATGGACCGGGCTGGACGCAGGCCCTGGCTGCGCAGGGCCGTCAGGATGGATACGAGGCGGAGCAGGGAGCGGGAAATGAAATAATCCCGGTCGCTGCCGGGATTATATATTTCCTCGCGGGCCGCCCATTCAGGGAGCTTCATGGGCAATCCTCCTTAGTGCTGGGCCGGCGTATCGAAGGTCGGCCGGGATGGCAGGAAGGACGCGATGACTTTGAAGATAATGATGAGCAGGGCTGTGCCGACGATGGCCGAAATGATGTAGCCTGCGGCATCGGGCAGGCCGGCGATGGCGTAGTCCGGCATGAGGGCGTCGAAGGAAAAGCCCTGTTCCATGCCCGATGGCGTATAGCCCAGGGCAGAGCCGAAGAAATCCGTATCGGCCAGTTCTTCGGCATCCCATTCGCCCCAGGCCGTGCCGGCGGCCAGT
>CABMPA010000099.1 GCA_902388315.1 uncultured Megasphaera sp.
GTTCCCGTTCGAGATCCATCGTATCGAGGAGCTGGTCTTCCATTTCCCGTTTGGGAACGGTACCGGTCATTTCCAGCATCCGGTCGGCCAGCGTCGATTTACCATGGTCGATATGTGCAATAATTGAAAAGTTTCTGATATGATCTGTAGACACAGTAGTCCTCCTCTTTTTCTATTGGATAACGCCGCCGCCCAGGACGCGTTCGCCCGTTTCGGCATCGTAAAGTACCAGGGCCTGTCCGGCCGTGACGGCGCGCTGGGCATCGTCGAATTCGACCCGCAGGGTGTCGCCGCCGGGATAGACCGTGCAGGCCGCTTCACGGGCGGCATAGCGTATCTTGCCTAAAGCCCGGAACGGCGCTGATGGCGTCCCTTCGACCCAGGTCGCTTCGCTGGCGTGAACGGTCTTTGAGAACAAATCCTGTTCCGAGCCGACGACAACTTTATTGTGGGCCACATCGAGGGCCGTCACGTAATACGGGCCGCCGGGACCGCCGAGGTTCAGCCCCCGGCGCTGGCCGATGGTATAGGCCGCAATGCCTTTATGGCGGCCGATGACATGACCGTCCTTATCGACGAAGTTGCCGGGCTTGAAGATGCCCTTGCGTTCGTGCTGCAAGAAGCCTTTATAATCGTTGTCCGGGATGAAGCAGATATCCTGGCTTTCGGGCTTGTTGAATACCGGCAGGCCCCATTCCCTGGCCAGTTCCCGCGTATGGACCTTTTCCAGGTCCGCCATGGGGAAGAGGATATGCGGCAACAGGTCCTGTGTCAGCTGATAGAGGACATAGGACTGGTCCTTGCGCCGGTCCGTGCCGCGGAGCAGGGAGTAGATTCCTGTCCCTTCGTCTTTGACGATGCGGGCGTAATGGCCCGTCGCCAGGAAATCGGCACCGAACTGTCTGGCCTTTTCCCAGAGCAGGCCGAATTTAATGAATTTATTGCAGGCAATACAAGGATTGGGCGTCCTGCCGTGGACGTAGGAATCGACGAAGTAGTCGATGACGTCGCGCCGGAAGATATCGCGGAAATCCAGGGTGTAATGGGGAATCCCCAGGACCGAGGCGACGGCTTTGGCATCGTCGACGGAACTGAGGGAGCAGCAGGCGTGGACATTGTCGATGGTGCAGGCCGGGTCTTCTTCCCACAGGCGCAGGGTAATGCCGATGACGTCATATCCCTGCTGCTTCAAAAGACCGGCTGTGACCGAACTGTCGACGCCGCCGCTCATAGCTACGGCAACTCGTTTCATACTTTTTCTCCTCTGCTTTTATGGACAGCCTCGCTGATGATAGCGACGGCTGCTTCGATTTCATCTAAGGTATTCTCTTTGCCCACGGACAGGCGGATGCTGCTGCGCAGCCATTTTTCCTCGACGCCCATGGCCCGGAGGACGTGGGACGCTTCGACGGCGCCGGCTTCACAGGCCGAACCAGCCGATACGGCCAGGCCCTGGAGATCGAGGGCGATGAGCAGGATGGCACTGTCCACGCCGTCGACGCTGAAGTCGATGATGTTGGGCAGGACATGGTTGCGCCGGCCGTTGAGGTGGAAACGGGCGTCATCCTTGATGAGCCGGTCATAGACGGCATCGGTCAGGCGCCGCGCCGCCAGGACGCGGTCGTCCCGTTCGGCCGCCAGGAGTTCGGCGGCCTTGCCGAAACCGGCGATAGCGGCGACGTTCTCCGTCCCCGCCCGCAGGCGGTGTTCCTGAGGGCCGCCGTAGGCTTCGGCCGCTACTTGTAGTCCGTGGCGGATGTACAAGGCGCCGACGCCTTTAGGTCCGTAAATCTTATGGCTGCAGACCGTGAGCAGGTCGATGCCCTGTTCCAGCGGCCGGATCGGCACGTAGCCAAAGGCCTGGACGGCGTCGACGTGGAAGGTGATTCCCTTCTGCCGGGCCAGGGCGCCGATGGCGTCGACGGGCTGGACCATGCCCGTTTCATTGTTGGCATACATGACGGAAATGAGGACCGTGTCGTCGCGCAGGGCCTGGGAGACGGCTTCAGCCGTGACCCGGCCGTCAGCTTCGACGGGAACATAAGTCACAGTATAGCCCTTTTGTTCCAGAGCCTGGAAGGTGCGCAGGACGGCGTGATGTTCGACGGCCGTCGTGACCAGGTGGCCTCCGTCGGGATAATTGGCCCGCAGGAAGCCGAGGATGGCCAGATTGTCCGCCTCGGTGCCGCCGCTGGTAAAGACCAGGTCTTCTCCCTTGACGCCCAGGCAGTGAGCGACCTGGCCGCGCGCCGTCTGGACGGCAGCCCGGGCCTGCTGGCCGAAATAATGAAGGCTCGACGGATTACCATAAGCCGTCGTCAAATAGGGCATCATGACGTCCAGGACCCGCGGGTCCATAGGCGTCGCAGCCGCGTTATCTAAATAAATTCGTTTCATTGATGATTTCTGACTCCAAAGTTGATAAAATAGCTATAAAAAATAGCCTATTATCTATCATACCATAGGTAGTTGTTAGTGGCTAGTAGGGGACGCCCAAAGGGCGTCCCGTTGTGAGAATCCCGTTTGCTGGCGCCCCGCTTGTGGGAATTCCATCGAATCGTGGTTCGTGATTCGTGGCTCGTGGCTCGTGGTTAAGGGTTTGACGTTTGATGTATGATGTTTGAAGCGATGGTTTTAAATTTGAACCATTCACATCAAATGCGGACTGCGACCCGCGGCCTGCGTTTATCTACATTATTCACAGCGGGCCGCCCTTTGGGACGGCCCCTACGATTGCGGTCCACGGGACCGCGGCGACCTGCGGACTGCGGACTGCGACCGGCGACCTGCGTTTTCACAGGATTCAGGCGGGACGCCCGCTACGGCTGTCCGTTCTGGCAACCGTCTTGCGCCTTCCGTTGGTCGGCACCTTACGGGCCAGAAAGGCTTTGGGCGTCCCCTACAGCTATTATGCCAAACTACCGTTTGGCATAATAGCTCGGTACGCCGTCGACGTCGGCGCATTTGGTGTTGCAGCCTTCTTCACTGCAGACCCAGAAGGGACCATAGGGGCCGCTGCGTTTCTGGAAGGTCCCTTGGTGGCAGCGCGGGCACGGGTACGGCGAGGGCTTGGCGTCGGGCCGTTTCTTATCCCCTTCGATAGGTTCGGTATGACGGCACGACGGGTAGTTGCTGCAGCCGTAGAAGTCGCCGTATTTGCCGTGGCGCTTGACCATGGCGCTGCCGCAGACGGGACAGGTCTTGATGCCGGCGATATGCATGACGACTTTCCGGGCTGCTGTGACCAGGGTATCCAAAAAGGACAGCTGGTCGTGAAGGAAGGTATCGAGGTTGTCCTGGCCCAGGCTCATCTGATAGAGCCGTTCTTCCCAGACGGCGGTTTCGTCGGGATAAAGCATCTCGTCGGGCAGGGAATCGACGAGGAGGTAGGCATCGCCGGTGGGCTTGAGGTATTTCTTCTTCCCTTCCGTCGTCAGGAATTTGCGCTGGATGAGTTCCTGGATGATCGTCGCCCGCGTCGCTTCCGTGCCGATGCCCTGGACTTCTTTCAGCTTTTTCTTCAAGCTCTCGTCTTTGACGTACTTGTAGATTTCCTTCATAGCGGCCAGGAGCGTCGACGGCGTGAAGCGCGGCGGCGGCTTGGTCGCCTTCTTATCGACCTGGCCGTTCTGGTAGTGGACGCCATCGCCTTTGCGGACAGCCGGCAGGGTCCCCTTCTCTTCTTCGTCCTCTTCGTGCTTGTCGCTCTGATAGAGGACCTTCCAGCCCGGCACAGTGACCGTCTTTCCATGGGCCACAAATTTTTCATCGGCCCCTTCGATGACCATGCGCGTCTGGTCGTATTCATGGATGGGATAGAACTGAGCGATGTAGGCCTGGGCCACGAGGTAATAGATGTGCTGCTGCATGGATGTCAATTTGTCGAAGGGACAGGCTACCGTCGTCGGGATGATGGCATGGTGGGCCGTGATCTTGCTGTCGTTCCAGGCCCGGCTGCGGATCTTGCCGTCGGCACCGGCAGCCCATTCAGCCAGCTTCCCGGCCGGCAGTTTCCCCAGATTGGCCAGGATATGGGCTACATCCTTGCGCTGGTTCACGGGCAGGTATTCGCAGTCCGATCGGGGATATGTCGTCAGTTTCCGTTCATATAATTCCTGGGCCGTATCGAGGACCTGCTGCGGCGTATAGCCATAGCGCTTGCCGGCCAGGACCTGCAGGGACGACAGGGACAGGGGCAGGCGCTGGGCCTCTTTCTTCTTGGTCTTTTTGTTTTCGACGATAGTCCCGTCGGGCCGTTCCCGGAGGCGGTCGAGAATGGACTGGGCCGTCTTTTCGTCGACACAGCGCCCTTCCGGATCCAGACCGCCCTGGGTATCGCGGGGCTGCCACTGGGCACGGATGACGCCGTTCTTATGGAGGAAATCGGCTTTGACGACGTAATACGTGACGGGAACGAAGTTATCCAGTTCCCGCTGGCGGCGGACGACGAGGGCCAGGGTCGGCGTCTTGACGCGGCCGATGGGAAAGACGACGCGGTGCCCCTGGCGGCGGGCTGCCAGGGTATAGGCCCGGGACAGGTTCATGCCGATGAGCCAGTCGGCGCGGCTTCGGGCCAGGGCCGATTCCTTGAGATGGACGAAATCGCCATTGCTGCGCAGGTCATCGAGGGATTCGTGGATGCTCTTCTCGTCGAGAGCATTCAAAAGAATCCGTTCGACAGGCTTCTTATTGCCGACGTAATCGAGGATCTCGTCGATGAGCAGCTGCCCTTCCCGGTCCGGGTCCCCGGCGTTGACGATGGTATCGACATCGGGGCTGGCGATGAGGTCGGTAATGACCTTGAACTGGTCCTTGCTGGCCGGGCTGACCAGGAGTTTCCACTGCCTGGGAATGATCGGCAAGTCGTCGGCGTTCCAGCGCTTGTACTTGGGGTCATAATCCTGAGGCTCTGCCTGCTGCAGGACGTGGCCGTAAGCCCAAGTCACGATGCCGCCGCCCGTGCGGATACAGCCGTTCCCCCGCTGATGGGGTTCCGGCAGGCACTTGGCCAGTTCCCGGGCCATGCTCGGTTTTTCGGCAATAAAAAGTTTCATAGGGCATCTCTCTTTCTGAAATAGACTGTACCTTATATCATACCATGGTTAGGGATTAGTGGCTAGTAGGGGCCGCCCAAAGGGCGGCCCGCTTGTGAGAATTCCGTTGGCAGGCGGCCCGCTTGTGGGAATCCGGTTCGTGGCTCGTGGCTAGGGGCTAGGGGTTCGTAAAAACCTGATGCTCGAATGGGCTGTGGTCAAACATCACAACGGGCTGCCCTCATCGGGACAGCCCCTACGAATGCCCCGATTGGGGCTATTTTTGCGGCCTGCGGCCTGCGGACTGCGGACTGCGAACTGCGAACTGCGGACTGCGTTTATCTACATTATTCATGGCGGGCCGCCTTTACAGGGCGGCCCCTACGATTGCGGTCCACAGGACCGCGGCGGCCTGCGAACTGCGAACTGCGGCCTGCGTTTATTCCCATTATTCACAGCGGGCCGCCCGCTACGGCTGTCCGTTCTGGCAACCGTCTTGCGCCTCCCGTTGGTCGGCACCTTACGGACCAGAAAGGCTTTGGGCGGCCCCTACGGATGTGGCTACGCCGCATTGTTACACGGCTTTTGTCACTTTGGCTAACTGGCCGGCAGCTT
Source organism: uncultured Megasphaera sp. (assembly GCA_902388315.1). Taxonomy (GTDB): domain Bacteria; phylum Bacillota; class Negativicutes; order Veillonellales; family Megasphaeraceae; genus Megasphaera. The sequence goes on from CABMPA010000099.1 coordinate 5,649, forward strand.
CGATGGCGCGGATGAAGGATGGCGGGATGTCTTTTTTCTTCAAAGACTGGCCGATGAGGCGGCCGAGGATGACGCCTTTGTTGCTGTAGAGCCAGGCGAAATAATAGATATATAAGGCTTTCTTATTGCGCGGGTTGACGTGCCACAAGAGGCGGGCCGGATAGTCGTGGAAGTTGACGTCCAGTTTGCGGCAGGCCTTCTTGATCATGTCCGTCGTGGCCCGTGCGTGTTCGCCGCAGGCCGTATTGATGATGCGGTCCAGCTCGCGGCGCTGGCCATGGTCGATCATGGTCTTGGCCAGGTCCATTTCAAAGCAGATTTCGTCCGTAAAATAGACGCCCCGTTCGCTTTTGTGACTGCCCTTGACGTCTGCGTCATAGAGGGCGACGACGGGAATCTTGAAGTATTCCAGGAGTTTCTTGATTTTGGAAATAGAACTTTCGCCACGGGCATTGATGAGACAGATCCCGTAGTAGTCGAAAGGCAGGTCCAGGGTCTTGGCGAAGTGCTGGAAACAACCGTATTCCGTCTCCCCTTCGACGATGAGGACGCTCCGCGAATAGAGCGCTTCCTTGACTTCCGGGAAGTGCATGATCAGATGTTTCTCGATTTCTTCGCTGAAATGGAAGCCGGCCCCGCAGGCCGCCTTGACCAGGCCCTGTTTATTGCGATAGAGGCGGATGATGTGGCGGTAGTCGTCGATGAGGGAATCCGTCGAATGGGTGACGATGAACAACTGGCCCCGCAGGCCATCGAGGCCGAATAAATCCTTGAGGAGCGTGCAGAACTGCGGGTCTTCATTATTCAGGAGCTGCTGGTAATAATGGAGGACCGACCGCTGCATGTAGGGATGGAGGTGCATTTCCGGTTCGTCGATGGAAATGACCAGGGGCAGATAGCGCCTGCCCTCTTCGTCGACGATGACATTGTGTTCCAGCGGCACGGCACGGCTGATGGACATCATATAGACCTGGGTGATGACACACAGGGCTGCCAGGGAAATGAACTTCATATTGTCTGCCCTGGGCCGGTCCATGCGGCAGAGCATGCGGGACAAGAGGAAGATGTTGATGAAATACGACGAGTCCATGCTGCCGACGGCGACTTCGTGGTGGATGAAGGCCTTAGCTTCCTCCGACAAGCCATCCCAATGGTCTTCGCCCCATTTCGACAGCTTCTGTTCCAGGGCCCGGTAAATGCGCGGCGGCACGCGCTGTTCTTCCGGTATAGCCGCCGAATAGGACACGTAGCGCAGGCGGCGGATGAGTGCTAACGGCAGCTCTTCGCCGCTGTTGTCATCATAGAGATGGGGATAGATGTCGCTGACGCGCATTTCCATGCGGATGCGCGGCGTCTGGCGATGCTCGTCCGGCGTATCGGCGAAATATTCTTTCTCGCTTTGGAGCAGGTTCAGTTCCAGGGTAATGATGATGGGCCGGGTCACGTCGGCGTAATCTTCTTCTTCGACATTGCGGCCGGCACTCATATAGGAAATAAGGCGCAAGAGGCCGCTCTTGCCGATGGCGTTTTCCCCGACGATATAGTTGGCCTTTTCGTGGAAAGTCATTTCCACGTCTTGCAGATTCCGGTAATTTTGAATACGCATGTAAGTAATATACACAAAATCACATCCTTTTCCGAAAGTACTTACTATACCTATTCGACAAAAAACGCGCTACCCCCTTCTTTTTAAGAGCAGCGCGTTATTCCTTTTATGTATCGTTCATCGGGGCTGTCATACGAAGGCTTCTCCCATCATACGCGGTTCCTTTCTCTTTATAGTTTGCAGTACGGAGTTTGTAGTTTGTAGAAGATGGCAAACTGAATACGCAAAAACGACGTAATCAAGCTCTGGCGGGCGCCCCACGTGGCGCCCCTACGACGAACGGCCTACGACGAACGACCTACGATGAACGGCCTACGACAGCCGTCCGCTTTCACGGCACACTTTGGCCAGCCAGTGGGCCATGTCGAAGGTCGTCTGTCCTTCCTGGAGCTGCCAGTGCCAGTTGCCTTCGGCAACACCTGGCGTGTTCATGCGCCCCGACGACGGCAGGGCCAGCAGGTCCTGCATGGGGATGATGACCGTTTCGGCCCGGCGGCGGTAGGTATAGGCGATGAGGGCGCCGACGATTTCCTGCG
>CABMPA010000100.1 GCA_902388315.1 uncultured Megasphaera sp.
CGTCGACAGAGAGCATGAAGGCCCGGGCCAGGTCGGCCGAGAAGTCATCGTCCGTCAGGCCGAAGGCGTGGTAGATGCGGCGCAGGATGTCCGGCAGGACGTGGGAGTCCGCTCCTTGTTTCGTCTGGCTGCCGACTTCTTCGTTGTCGAAGAGGGCGACGACGTTGAGGCCGTTGGAAGCGGCTGTTTCGGCAAGGCCCGTCAGGCAGGCCAGGACCGACGTCAGATTGTCCAGGCGCGGCGACGATACGAATTCATCGTGCCAGCCCAGGCGGCAGCCTTCTTCATAGGGATAGACCGTCAGGTCCCAGGACAGGATGGCTTCGGGCAGGCAGCGGCATTTTTCCGACAGGAAATCGAGGAAGAAATGGTCCGTCAGCTCGTGCTGGTCCAAGCCCATGAGGGGCAGCAGGTCTTTCTGCGGATTGAGCTCAATGCCTTCATTGGCCCGGCGGTTCATATGGATGGCCAGGCGGGGGATGGTCAGGATAGGCCGGCCGATGTCGATGAGGCGGATTTCCGGCCGGAAGGCATCGTCACTTTGCAGGGCGACCGTACCGGCCAGGGACAAAGGCCGGTCGAGCCATGATTCGCGCAGCAGGCCGCCGTAGACTTCGGCGTTCAGCTTGAGATAGCCGTGCTGGCGCAGTTCCGGCCGGTATTTCAGGCGCAGGCAGGGGAAATCCGTATGAGCCGCGCTGAGGCGCAGGTGACGGCGCACGTCGGAGCCCGTGCGGAAGGCGACGAGGCCCGAATCATAGAGGGCTACGTAGTAAGCGTGGTTCGGGGCCAGGTGCCACGCCTCGGACAGGGACAGGGCCTGGAAACCGGCCCGGTCGAGATAAGCCCGGCTGGCCTGAACCGTGTGGTACGGCGACGGGCTGTGCTGGATAAAGTTCAATAAGTCATCAATATAGTCATAAACCATGGAAGTCATCCTTTCTGATGGAAGCGGTCGTAATTTCAATAGTAGTTCTTATTATAACATATATATAAGAATCTATGGAATGACATGTTTTTTGCGGTTCTCTCGCCAGCCATGGTATAATAGGGAAGACTTTATTTTTTGAAGGGACGCTTATGGATTTACACGTAATCTGTCAATTTTTAGGAAGGATCGCCTGGGCCCAGGCCGGCGTCATGGTCCTGCCCCTGCTGATGGCCCTGGCCTTCGCAGAAGCCAGCTGGCTGGCCTTTACCGGCACCATAGTGGTCTGTGCCCTGTCGGGCTGGGGCTTCTTGCGTTACGGCCACGTGCGGACGAAGAAACTGACCATGCGCGAAGGCATCGCCATCACCGGCCTGGGCTGGCTCCTGGCGACTTTCCTGGGGATGCTGCCCTATTGCCTCGGCGGCTACCTGAACTATTTCGACGGCCTGTTCGAAAGTATTTCCGGCTTTACCGGGACCGGGGCGACGGTCATCCCGGATTTGGAAATCCTGCCGCAGAGCCTCCTTTTCTGGCGCAGCCTGACCCACTGGCTTGGCGGCCTGGGTATCGTCGTCATCTTTATCGCCCTGCTGCCGGAAGCAGGCCAGTCGACGGTTTATATGTACAACGCCGAATCGACGGGCCCCACGCGGGAACGGGTCCTGCCCAGGCTCCACGACATGACCCAGGTCCTGTTCCGCATGTACATGGCCTTTACGGCGGCGGCCTTCGTCATCTTCATCCTCTGTGGCATGGACTTCCTCGGTGCGCTGAACCACGCCTTGTCGACCGTTTCGGCCGGCGGCTTTTCCACATACAACGCTAGTGCAGCCCATTTCGAAAGCCCGGCTGTCGAAGCCTGGATGACCTTCTTCATGATCCTCACGGGCGGCAACTACGGCCTCTACTACCAGACCTGGCAGAAGGGCTGGCACGTCCTCTGGCACAATACGGAATTCAAGGCCTACCTGGCGATCATCGCGGCGGCGACGGGCCTCATCGGCCTCAACCTCATGGATGGCTTTGACGTATCGGCACCGACGGCCCTGCGCTATTCCTCGTTCCAGGCGGCATCCATCGCGACGACGGGCTTCGTATCAGCAGACTACGACCGCTGGCCGCCTTTTTCTAAGGGCATCCTGCTGCTGCTCATGATTTCCGGCGGCTGTGCCGGTTCGACGGCGGCGGGCCTCAAAGTCTCGCGCGTCGTCATCATGGTGCGCTACATCTGGCAGGCAGCCAAAGCCAAACTCCATCCTCATCAGGTCTGGGGCTTGACCATCAACGGCCACCGCGTCGGCGACGATACGGTCGTCCGGGCGGCCCAGTTCTGCTTCCTCTACCTGATGTTCATCGCCCTCTGGGCCCTGCTGCTGACCTTTGACGGCATCAATACCTTCGACGCCATCGGCATCAGCGTGTCCACCATGGGCTGTATCGGCCCGGCCTTTGGCATCACCGGCGCGACCTGTACCTATGCCGAACTCTCCATCTTCTCCAAATCCATCCTCTGCCTGTCCATGCTCCTGGGACGGCTGGAAATGTTTACTCTCCTGGTCATGCTGCGCAAGAGTTTCTGGAAGTCCAAGAGCAGCTGGTAAATGAGAGAAAGATTAAATTTAGCCGAATTCGATTAAAGGACGATTAAATTTTCCAAAAGGGACCCCCAAATAGGGCATACTGTATATATACATTTTCTTAGTACATATACAGGAGGAATCGTCATGAAAAAAATCGTAGTCCTGGCCGTGGCCTTGATAGGAGCAGCCCTGTTTCAATTTACCCCTGTCTTCGAGGATGGCGTTGGCGAGCCACCGCCAGCAGTGGAAGAACCGTTGCCGGAAAAAGCCTTTGTCTATGTTACGGGCGCCGTCAAGAATCCCGGCCTCTATGCGCTGGAACCGGGAAAAACGGCTGGTGAGGCCGTAGAAGCAGCCGGCGGGATGGTGGCCTATGCCGATACGAGTGCCGTCAATTTAGCGGACCGCGCAGAAGATGGGACCCATATCCATGTGCCGTATGACTTTCAGGGGATTCCCGAAAATCCGGCAGAATCGGGCAAAGTGTCCCTGAACCGGGCCGATGAGAAGGCCCTTACGGACCTGCCTGGCATCGGACCGGCGATGGCAGCCAGCATCATTGCTTACCGGCAGGAACATGGCTCTTTTGGCAGTATTGAAGAGCTGCAGAAAGTCAAAGGCATCGGTCCGGCGAAGTTCGCCAAGCTGAAAGATTTGGTGTGCTTATGATGGGACGAATGAAACCGGAATGGATAAGCTTGTCCCTGGTCCTGGCCCTGGCTGGGGGCATTGCCCTGGCTGATGCGCTGTCCTTGTCTTTTACATTCTGGCTTTCCCTGCTCCTGCCAGCCTTGGGCGGTATCTTCTTTTGCCATTCCCGCAGCCATGCCATCCTGGCTATCTGTCTGATCCTGGCTGCCCTGGCACTGGGGGCAGGGCGTCTTCAGCTGGAAGCGGACCGTTACGAAGTCCTGCCGCATCAAGCGGCTGGCGCCAGGCTGACCGTAGAAGGGACGCTGCAAGAGCGACGCAATACGTATGTTAATGAAAAAGGCACTGTCGGAAGATACGTTATGCAAGTCCGGAACTATGCCTATGCTGGAGAAGATGATGTACAGACGGGAAGCGGTTTTGCCTATGTGACGCTGCCGGAACCGCAGGTTTTGGGGAGTACGGTCGCCGTCACTGGCGACAGCCGGCCCTTGACATACTATAAAAATGACGGCATGTACGACGCCCTCCATCGCGACCGGGAAAAGGCTATATGGCTGCGTTTGTTTGTCGATGATGAGTCCCGAGTGTCCGTAACGGCTCCGCCAGCTCGCTGGGCGGCTTTTTTGCAGGACCTGCGCCAGGCTTTGACCGGGCGTTATGAGGTCATCCTCGGCGAGACGTATGCACCGGTACTGGCCAGCCTGCTCTTTGGCGGCCATTACGAGGATTTGCCGCCAGGGCTGCTGGAATCGTTCAGTGCGACCGGACTGATCCACATCCTGTCTGTTTCCGGGTCCCACGTGGCCTTGCTGCTGGCTGTCATCCAACTCATGGGCCGCACCCTGGGATTGCGGCCGCGCGGCTTGTTCTGCATTTCTGTGACTTTTCTTTTCCTATACGGCGCGTTGTCGGATTTTTCGTCGCCTGTTGTCCGGGCGTCCCTCATGGGAAGTATCAGTGCTTTGAGCCTGACGGCGCGGCGCGAATACCTGGCCGGTCATGCTTTGGCCCTGGCTATGGCCGGGATGCTGCTCTACAGCCCGTACTTATTTTTTGACTTGAGTTTCCGCCTGTCCTGCGGTGCCTCGGCAGGCATCATCCTTTTTCAGCGGCCCGTAAGTGCTTGGTTTGCGGGGCTGCCTTCGTTTTTGCGGGATTGCCTGACAGTCTGTGTGGCGGCCCAGATTTTGGTCGTGCCTCTCTTGTTTTCGGCGTTCTTTTCTTTTCCCGTCTATTCGCTGATTGCTAATGTCCTGGTCGCACCGGTGTTGGACCTGGTCATGGTCCTGGGTCTTTTGGCGTCGGTCCTGTCCCTCTTGTGGGGCGGCGGTGCCGATGGGATATTATGGCTCATCAAGCCTTTACTGGCCCTGGCCTTGAAGGGCAATGCCTTCATCGCCGCTCTGCCGGGAAGCCGTTTCTGGGCCGGTCAGCCGTCGAAGTGGGCCTGTCTGGTTTGGTATCTGGCTGTAGCTTTTGTCTTTTGTCCTGCTGTTCGCAGACGCATTGTTCCTGTTTGGCTGGCCTGTCTGGCGGCGGCCTGGTTCCTGCGGCCATCCGGTCCGGGCGTCCTGGTCCTCGATGCCGGACGGGACCAGGTGACGGCTGTCGTCTATGAAGATAAATCGGCTGATTTATGGTATAATAAATCGAGATTCGCCAACCCCGATCAGGCGGCTGTCGTCGTGACGCCGGCTTTGCGGGCTCAGGGTGTCTTTCGGCTCCGGCAATGCCGTGTCGACGGCGACGGGGCGGATCATACGCTGGCCTTGTTGCGGCGGGATTTTACTTTCCTGTCCGGGAAGGGGGGAGGCGACGTGCCCTTTTGCTGTCTGGCGTCGGTGCCGCCGGTTTTTCCGGAAGGGCCGCTGTGTCTGGAGTTCCGGTCCCTGACGGGCTGGAATGGCCGGGATTTCCCCGTATCGGCCATGGCGACGATTGTCTATGGCTCGCGCCGCGGTGATGAAGCCCAGGTGGAATGGGGTGAGACGGCGGCCGGTTTCGGTGTGCCTTGTTTTTCGCCATCCCGGGACGGTCAGGTCCGCCTGTATCGCTGGCGGGGGCAGTGGCGTATTTCTACCTTTAATGAGGAACAGTCATGGAATATAAGAAGCATATAATGATTATTTATGGGACGGAACCCTATGTCATGGAAGACGGGCGGAAGCGTTTCCTTGCGGCTGCCCGGAAGCGGGCCGGCGGCGATGCCGAGGTCCAGTCTTTCCAGAAGGAGGCTGTGGCGGCGTCGGTCGTCGAATCCTTCCAGGGGGCGAGTCTTTTTAGCGGCGGGACAGTCACTATCTGGTATGACTGTCCTTTTCTGCCGCTCAAGCGCGGCGGCCGGTCGCGGAGCAAGCTCACCAAGGAGGAACAGTGGTTTCTGGATGAAGCCGGACGCCTCAGCGACGAGAACAGCCTTTTGTTCTATACCAAGGGCAAGATGGATACGGGCAGTGCTTTTTTTAAGGCCCTGAAGCCTCTGGCCGACGTCGTGGCTGCCGAAGCGGTGACGGAAAAGACGGTCATGCCTTATGTGACGGACTATTTGAAAGGGAAGGGCAAGCGCCTGACCAGCCGGGCCGTAGCCTATTTGCGGGCCCTGTTCCAGACCTGGGGGGATATTTCCCTGCTCTACGTCTTTTCGGAGCTGGAGAAATTGTGCATCACTGTGCCCGACGACCGGCAGACCGTCGATGTGGCCGATTTGCAGGACCTCTTTGCCGGGACGATGGAAAAGAACTTGTTTACTTTTATGGATGAATTTTTGCGGCGCAATGGGGACAAGACCCTGCCTTTTTTGGAGGGCCTGTTCAGCCGGCAGGATGCGTTTTTGAAGAATACCGGCTATATGCTGTCGCGCCTGCGCCTGCTCCTGGCCTATAAGGAATTGCGCCGGGCCCATGCCGGCCAGCACCAGTGCGAACAGATTCTGCAGACCATCAATAAGGGCCGCAGCGTAAAATATGTCTTATACCACTTGCAAAAAGTGGCATCTTATTGGAAAATAGAAGAGTTAGAAAATTGTATTTGCCAAATTTTTACGCTCCAGCTCCATATCCGCCGCGGCACGGCGTCGCCTGAGGATATAGGTCCCCTTATTTGTTTGTATTGTACGTAGGGGCGGTTCGCAGGCCGCAGTTCGCAGGCCGCAGGTCGCTTGGGGATGAAGAGATATTGAAAAGGCAGGTTAGTATGTGATAGATGTAGGGGCGACCACGTGGGGCGCCCGTCAGAAATTGTTGGAATTTAGTACTTGTAGTATGGGTATATTTTGAAATATATTGAAAAGGCAGGTTAGAATGTGACTGACGAAGAACGAGCACGGAAAGAACGGATGAAGGAATATCGCCGGCGGTACCGGGAAAAGCACGGGCTGCCTCCGGAAAAGGAACCGCAGTCCTGGAAGAAGCGGGCTGCGGTGATTGTGGCTTTATGCTTTATTGGCTTTGGCGGCTTTTTTGCTGCCCAGAGCAAGGCAGAACAGATGGTGACCCTCAATGGCCAATCCATTGCCGATATGACTGATGACGATATTACCAATTATCTCGACCTCCACGAGAAAGAGGCGGAGGAACGCAAGCTGCGCCTGGCGGCGGATGGTGTCGATGTGACGCTGGACCTGGACGAGCTGGGTGCCAAACTGGACCGCGATTATATCGACGATGAACTGCATCTCGTCGGCCGCCGGGGCCTGCCCTGGCAGCGCGTGGCCGATGTGGTGACGACGCTCAGCCATGGCAAGGATGTGCCTCTGGCTATAGCCGTCGATGGCGAGAAATTGGATAAGGCCCTGGCCGACGTACACGATAAGTACGATAAGGATCCGCAGAATGCCTATGCCTATGTCAAGGACGACCAGAAGACGGTGGCCATTGAAGACGCCAAGGACCGCATCGTCATCAACACGGATAAATTGAAGCAGGCCGTGACCGATGAACTGCATACGGGCAAGACGGACACCCTGGATGTCCCCGTAGACAGCCGGGAAGGGGCGGACATCAAGGCCGACGACCTCAAGGATATCGATACGGTCCTGTCGTATTACACGACGCATTTCGACGATACCAATCCGGATCGCAACGTCAATATCCGTTTGGCGCAGAAGCGCTTGAATCACGCCGTCGTCATGGCCCAGAAGGATTTCTCCTTCAATAAGTATGTCGGCACGCGGACGCCGGATAAGGGCTATAAGCAGGCTCCGTCGTATTTTGAAAACAAGCTCGAACAGTCGACGGGCGGCGGCGTCTGCCAGGTTAGCACGACCCTGTTCAATGCGGCCCTGCGGGCAGGCCTCTTCATTGCCAGCCGGGAACCGCATTTCGCCCCGGCCGCTTATGTGCCTGTCGGCATGGATGCGACCGTTGCCGATGACGGCCTGGATTTTGCCTTTACCAATCCCTTCCAGCATCCGGTCTGCGTCTATACGGTCGCCGGCCAGAATACGGTGACGACGTACATCCTGGGCAATCATGCCGATACGTGCCGTGTGTCCTTTGAAACGACGCATCTCCAGAACCTGCCTCATAAGGTCATCAAGAAGCACGACGACAGTGTGACTGAAGATAAGCGCAAGCAGGAAGGCTATGACGGCCA
>CABMPA010000101.1 GCA_902388315.1 uncultured Megasphaera sp.
GAATACAGTTGATGACGAAGTTGGCCGCTGCCTTGATGTACGGCGTCATGTCGAAATATTCGCCCGGAGCGACACCGTGGAGCGGGCTGGCCGTGATGTTGCGCGGATTGTCGCTGCCGGCGCCGACGCAGTAGATGCCGTGGTCGAAACATTCCTGATAGAGGGCGAGGACTTCTTTTTCGCCCAAATGATGGAGCTGCAGGGCCTCACCTGTCGTGAAGTGGACGAGGTCGATGTCGTAGCGGTCGAGGACGTCCTTCAGGAAAGCGATGTGTGCCGGTTCGATGGCACCGCCGGAAAAGCGCAGGCGCAGCATGCTGCTATGGGCCCCCCGTTCGCCATAGCTGCCGAACTTGCCCGACGTGCCCTTATATTTGGCCGGCGGTAATTCCTTGGCGTAAAAAGCCCGCGTCGCTTCGGCGAACTGCGGGAAGCGGCTGCGGATTTCTTCCTTTGTTTCTTCAGTGATTTGAGTCATTTCATAAACACCCCTTATTTAATCTTAGCTTTAAAACTATACTAGATTTGTACCCTATTATAACAGACTTTCGGGAAGAGGGCAAAAAGATTCGCCAAAAAATTTGCTTTTTGTTCTATTTTTGTTTAACCTTAGTGTATATACTAGAAGAAAATTTAGAGAAACCAGGTGAATACCATGCAACTCCGGGACTGGCCGCTGCGCAAGCGCCTCCTTTTTTCCAACTTCATCATGATTTTCATTCCCGTCCTGTTTACGGCCGTCGTCAGCATGGCCATCTTTTTGGCTCTGCAGTTCGGCAACATCAACCGGGCCAATGTCATCTCGTTTATCTGGCCGGAAAGCGGGCAGAATATGTCCATCCAGTTCGAATTGAGCCGCCTCCGCGTCCGGGCTGACCAGTATGACGGCGACATGGACCGCCTTCTCCAGGCTGCCGACCATCTGGAGGACCAGGGACTCAATGTGTCCATTTGGCGCGATAAGGAAGACCTCTACGATACGGATGGCATCGACCGGGACTATCTGCGCCAGCAGGTCACGGCCGGCCACCGCCAGGGCCATGCCGACTTTACCTGGACTGGCGAAGGACTGCGTTTTTACTACGTCTCGCCTCATACGGATATCCATTTGGCCGTCGCCGGTGCCGTGCCGAGTTATCCCGAAAATGAATACATCGACTTGTCGTCGAAGGACATCTTGAAAGTCGCCTTCTACGTCCTGGCCGTCCTGACCATCCTGCTGACCATCCTCGTCGGCCTGAAACTGTCTCGCTGGATGGCAGGCCAGATTGTCGGTCCTGTCGAAAAACTGCGCAATATGGCTGATGCCATCAGCCAGGGCGATTTGGACCATCCCATCCCGATTTTATCGCGCGACGAAATCGGCGATACCTGTCAGGCCTTTGAAAAGATGCGCCTCCAGCTGCGGGCGGCCCGGGACACACGGGATAAATACGACCAGAACCGCAAGGAACTCCTGGCCGGCATCTCCCACGATTTGTCGACGCCGCTGACAAAAATCGAGGGCTATGCCAGCGGCATCCGCGATGGCATTGCCAATACGCCGGAAAAAGAACGCCATTACCTGGATATGATCGTCGATACGTCGCGCCATATGGCCAGCCTGGTCCGGACGCTCTTCCTCTTTTCCAAACTCGACCTGGGCCAGGTGCCCTTCTATTGGGAAGACGTCGACGTAGCGGCCTATTTAAAGGACTATATCGGTGAGCAGGCCGACCATTTCCATGGGCAGGGGCTGGATGTGACCTTTCAGACATCGCTGGACAAGGCCTTCATTTCCCTGGACCGCCAGCAGTTCCAGCGGGTCATCGAAAATATCCTGGGCAACAGCCTGAAATATAAAGACCAGAATGTCGGCCATCTGGCCATTACCCTGACCGATGGCGGGGAAGGGGAGTACCTCATCTCCTTTGCCGATGACGGCTGCGGCGTCGATGACGAGGAACTGCCGAAGCTTTTTGAAAGTTTTTACCGTACCGATAAGGCCCGGACCAATGTTGCCAAGGGAAGCGGCCTGGGACTGGCCGTCGTCCAGCAGATCGTCCAGGCGATGAAGGGGAAAATCTGGGCCCAGGCGACGGTACCCAAGGGATTGACCATTTGCATTTCTTTACCGAAAGGGGAATCACATAGATGAAACGTATCTTGATTATTGAAGACGACCAGGGCATTGCCGAATTGGAACGGGACTACTTAGAAGCCAATGGCTTTGCTGCCGACATTGCAGCTGACGGGAAGACGGGGGAAAAGAAGGCCCTGGAAGAGGCTTATGACCTCATCCTGCTGGATATCATGCTGCCCGGCCGCGATGGCTTCCAGATTTGCCGGACTATCCGCGAAACGAAAGATATCCCCATTCTCATGGTATCGGCCCGGCAGGAAGACATCGACAAGATCCGCGGCCTCGGCCTCGGCGCCGACGACTACATCGTCAAGCCTTTCAGCCCCAATGAACTCGTAGCCCGCGTCAAAGGCCACCTGGCCCGGTACGAACAGCTCACATCCCGCGAAGTCCATCGCGACGTCCTGCGCTATGGCGATTTGGAAATCGATGAGAGCGGCCACCGCGTCTTCGTCAAGGGAAAAGAAGTGGCCCTGCCCAACAAAGAATTCGAGCTCCTGTTGTTCTTTGCCAAGAATCCGGGCATCGTCTTCAGCAAGGAAATCCTTTTCGACCGCGTCTGGGGCAGTGAGGCCTTGGGAGAAACGGCGACCGTGTCGGTCCACGTCAACCGCATCCGTGAAAAAATCGAAGAAGATACGGCCAATCCACGCTATATCGAGACGGTCTGGGGCGCCGGCTACCGTTTCCGGGGCTAGGACGGATTTTTTTACAGTCCTTTCTTGCTTTGTTATCGCTCTGTTTATCTTTTATTTAACTTCCCTTCCTATACTGGTACCATCAAAACGGTAATGAATAGGAAGGGGAGTTTTTATTATGTATGAATTTCATGCGAAACAGGAAGACGTAGCCTTGTCGGTCTGGCAGCGCCTCTGGCAGAAAATCATGGCTTCACCGGCCGTCATCCTCCTGGTTCTGGCAGCGATACTCTGCTTTGTGGCCAACCACCTGCTGGTCGTCACCGACCCTGTCGAATCGAACTACGTCCTGACGGCCAAGGAAATGCTGGCCTCGGGCGATTACTTCTCGCCTCGCATCTTCGGCAATTACTGGTACGATAAGCCGATTTTCTTCTATTGGGAACTCATTGCCGCCTTCAAGCTCTTCGGCATCAGTGATTTTTCAGCCCGCTTTTTCCCGGCCCTGTTCGGCGTAGCCGGCATCCTCCTGGCCTATGGCTTCACAGCCCGCCTGTATGACAAGAAAACGGGCTTCCTGACAGGCCTCATCCTGTTGACGACGGTAGAATATTTTTACCTCTCCAAGGCCATCATTACGGACATGACGCTCTTTGTCTTTTATTCGGCCTGCCTCATGGCCTTTTACATCGCCTACAGTGAAGAAAAGCCGCGCTGGTACTATCTGGCATATGCTTTTGCCGGTCTGGCCGTCCTGACCAAGGGGCCTATCGGATTCTTCCAGCCAGGACTGATCATCCTGATCTTCCTCTTATGGCGCCGGGACCTCAAGGCCCTGCTGCACATCAAGCTCTTTTCCGGCCTGGCCCTGTTTTTGGCCATTACCCTCATCTGGTACGGGCCGATGTATGCCATGCATGGCAGCGACTTCGTCAGCCAGTTCATCGGCGTCCATAACGTCCTGCGGGCTACTGTCTCGGAACATCCCCAATATAATGTCTGGTATTATTACAGTGCCATCTTCCTGGCCGGCTTCGTGCCCTGGGTCTTCACCCTGCCCCTGGCCTGGCGCGACTATGGCCTGACCCGGAAAATCGCAGCGGCCTGGCGGGAAAAACGGCTGCGCCTGCCGGCCTTGTCCATGAAGACCCAGTTCCTCATCGTCTGGGCGGCTGTGATTTTCGTGACCTATCAGCTCATGGCGACGAAATACATGACCTATACCTTCCCGTATATGATTCCCCTGGCCATCGGCTTTGCGTCGTATCTGAAGAAATATGACCGCCTGGTCCTCAATATGGCCGGCATCGTCCTGGCCATTTACGTGGCCGTTAGCCGTTACCTGTACGGTCGTCGTCCCCCAGTGCCAGCAGGCTTCGGCGTATCAGGCCGCTCAGGTCGTCAGCAGTCTGGCCGATAATGAGACGACGGTCGTCACCTATGGCGGCCGTTACCCCGTGTCCCTGACTTATTACTCCGGCCATCCGGCCTATCGTCTGGCAGAGGCTGAGGACATTGCCCGCATGCTGCCTGGCGGCATCAGCTGGAACGCCAAGAACGTCATGCCCTTCATGGCCATCGAAGACCTGCCGGACCATGCCAAAGTCCTGGCCGTCGTCCGCGACCGCGATGAAGCCCACTTCCTCCAGGATGTACCGGGGAAATGGAAATGGCGTACCCAGAAAGGCGTCTGGGCCATATACCAAAAAGAAACGGATTTGTAGCTCTCTTGAAATGGCCTTGTGACTGAATTGTGACGGCTCATGCGTATACTAGGGGTAACTCAAATAAGGAGAGTGATACTTATGAAGAAGTTCAACTATATAGTACGCATGATGCTGGTCCTGGTCGTTACCTTCATGACCTTCAGCGGTGCCGCCCTGACGGCACAGGCCGCCGAACCGCATAGCTATTCCCACCGCTGGGAACAGCGCGATGACCGCAATTACCGCCATAACGACCGCGATTGGGAAAAGAACCGGAAACAATGGGAAAAAGACCGGAAAAACTGGGAAAAGAACCATAAATCCGAATCCCAGAAAGAAGTCGATAAAGCCAACCGCAAGGCCAACATCGCCATCGGCGTAGCCGCCGTTGCCACCATCATCGCCTTGACGAAATGACTTTAAATTTAAAACCATTTACTACAAACTGCAAACTTAACAAAAGGGGCTGTCGCATGTGCGGCAGCCCCTTTCAATTCTCGTCCCGTCTGTTATAATAGAGTGTACCAATAGATACTTATATTAAAGGAAGTGTATGCCATGAAATTAACGGACCGCCTGGCTGCGGCTGTATCCCTGATTCCGCAGGGAGCTGTCATTGCCGATATCGGGACCGACCACGCCTATATTCCTGTCTATGTTTGTGAAAGCGGGCACTGCCCGTCGGCCATTGCTGCCGACATCGTTCCGGGCCCCTTGGCTGCGGCGGTAGCCCACGTACGCGGTGCCGGACTGACGGACCGTATCGACTGCCGCCTTGGCGACGGCCTGACCTGTATCCAGACAGGAGAAGTCGACGGCGCCGTCATCTGTGGTATGGGCGGCCCGCTGATGGTCAAAATCCTGCAAACCTCGTATGAGGTCTGGCAGTCCTTGCAATTTGTCGTCCTCCAGCCCCAAAGCGAGGCGGGCACTTTGCGCCGCTGCCTTTACGAACATGGCTGGCACATCGAAGACGAACGGCTGGTCATCGACGACGGCCGCCTTTACGAAATGATGCGGGCCGTGCCGGGACAGTCCGAGGCCCTGCCGGACTGGCTCTACGATGTCGGGCCCGTGAACTGGCAGCGCCGCGACCCGCTGCTGGGCCGCAAGATAGACATTCTCATGGAAACGAAAGAGCACATCCTGGAAGGCCTGAAGAAGAGCCGTAAAGATGTGCACGAACGGATTGAAAAAATAGAAAGCGAATTGCGCTTCTGGAGGGAATTGAAATGGCAACTACAGTAGGTGAAATCGTCAAAGTCTTGAAAGCTTGGGCGCCGTTGTCGCTCAAAGAATCGTGGGATAATCCGGGCCTGCTCATCGGCAGCCCGGACGAACCGGTCGATAAACTCATGGTCACCCTGGACGTCATGATGGGGACCGTCGATTATGCCATCGAACACGGCATCCAGCTGATCGTCAGCCATCACCCGGTCATTTTTGATGGCTTGAAATCCCTGCGGACCGATACGTACAGCGGCCGCATGTACCAGAAACTCCTGGCCCACCACATTTCCGTCTACAGCGCCCATACCAACCTGGACAGCGCCGACGGCGGTGTCAACGACGTCCTGGCCCGGCTCCTGGGCTTGACCGATTTGAAGGGCCTCGTCCCCGTCGCTGAAGACAAGCTCTATAAAATCGCCGTCTACGTCCCGGAAAGCCATGGTGACACCGTCCGCCAGGCCTTGGCCGACGCCGGGGCCGGCTATATCGGCAACTACAGCGATTGCTCTTTCACAGCCAAAGGCGAAGGCCGTTTCAAAGCCCATGAAGGGACGCATCCCTTTATCGGTGAAATCGGCAAAGTCGAAAAAGCGGCAGAAGAACGGATTGAAACCATTGTCCCGGAAAGCAGGCTCCATCAGACCGTACAGGCTATGCTGGCGGCTCATCCCTATGAAGAACCGGCGTATGACCTGTATCCGTTGAAAAATGAAGGTCATCCCTTCATGATGGGCCGCGTCGGGACCTGGCCGACACCGGAACCGGCTGTGGATGTCTTGAAGAAAATCAAGGGCCTCCTTCATCGCGATGCCTTGCCCTGCGCCGGCGATACAGACGTCATCGTCCGCCGCGTCGCCCTCCTCGGAGGCGGCGGAGCCGGCTTCATCAAACTGGCTAAAGATGCCGGTGCCCAGCTCTACCTCACAGGCGACGTAAAATACCACGACGCCCAGGAAGCCGTCCGCCAGGGCATCGTCGTCGCCGACGGCGGCCATTTCGGCACCGAATTCCCCGTCGTCGCCGACCTCTGCCGGCGCCTGGAACAGGCTGCAGAAGAAAAGCAGTGGCACATCACCTGCGAAACTGACCCGACCAGTAAGGATATGCTGCATTATATGTAGAGCGCCTCGCGGCGCGCCGTTCGCTGGTCGCAGGCCGCCGTCCGCTCGGAATCAGATGCGGCGTTCCGCCGCGACAGCATCAGAATGAATACATCGTCTCGTGATGCCCTCGGCTCGTAATAAATGGCCCCGGCTAGGGGCTGCGTAGGGGCCATTTTACTACAAACTACAAACTGCAAACTTAATACTCAAAAAGAGGGTCACTCGAGACGATGTTGTCAATAGCGGCCGGCGGGGCCGCCAGGCCCCATATCCCCCATAGAAAGGAACTTATCATGACTAAAGAAGAACATGTAAAACATTTATTAGAAGACCCGGTATATGCCATTATGGGCAACGAAGAACTCTGCCTGGGCCGTAGCAATATGGACGTCGCCAGGGAATTGATTTCGGCTGGCGTCACCATTATCCAGTACCGCGAAAAACATAAGAAATGGCGCGCCAAGTACGAAGAAGCCAAGGCCATTGCCCGGCTCTGCCACGACCACGACGTGACCTTCATCATGAATGACTCGACGGACCTGGCCATTGCCTGCGGTGCTGATGGCATCCACGTCGGCCAGGATGATGCTCCGGCCCAGATCGTCCGCCAGCTCGCCGGTCCGGACGTCTTCATCGGCGTATCGACCAATACCGTCGACGAAATGAAACAGGCCCTGGCTGATGGTGCCGATTACGTCGGCTTTGGCCCCATGTTCCCGACGCAGTCCAAGAAGGACGCTGATGAAGTCGTTACGCCAGAAGCCAGAGCGTATGCCCTGCACTATGAATTGCCTGTCGTCACCATCGGCGGCATCAGCCTGGCCAACATCCGCAGCCTCTACGACGAAGGCTTCTGTTCCTTCGCCATGATTTCCGCCATCGTA
>CABMPA010000102.1 GCA_902388315.1 uncultured Megasphaera sp.
CGTTGTGAGATGCGACCACAACCTATCCGAGTATAATGGCAGGCTTTTACGAGCCACGAACCACGAACAACGAGCCACTATTTTTCACGAGCCGAGGGTTACTCGAGGCGATGTTGCTCTTCTGAATCTGTCGCCGCGTATGTCATTGGGGATGTACACAGGATTCACGCGGGACGCCCTTTGGGCGTCCCCTACGGAGGCGGCCAGCGGCCGGCGGGCCGTCAGGCCCCAACTCGATGAACGATGAACGACCTACGACGAACGGCTTTTCTCCGACCGTCAGGCCCCAACATTAAAAGAAAGGCAGGGCTGACTATTAATTTAATTAGTATGATTTTTTTGTGTTTTCCCGTAAAATTTGTAGATTAATGACCTATATAGTGGTATAATAAATACTGTTACGACACACTTAGGCATGTCGCAGCAAAAGCCATAAAAGAAAGAGAACAGATAGGAGTGAAGTTTTATGGTAAAGTTTTCTGAAGAAGCAAAGAGTTTACACGCATCGGATATCCGTGAAATTTTGAAAGTAACAGAAAATCCGGAAATTATTTCCTTCGCCGGTGGCCTTCCTGCACCGGAACTTTTCCCGATTGACGAAATGATGAAGGTCGACGTGGAAATCTTGAAAAAAGAAGGTCGTCAGGCCGTGCAGTACAGCACGACGGAAGGTTATGTGCCCTTGCGTAAACAGATTGCCAAACGCATGAAAACATCTTTCCATACAGACTGCACTTATGAAGATATCATCATCACCGCCGGTTCCCAGCAGGGCCTTTCGCTCCTGGGCCAGCTCTTCCTCAATGAAGGCGACATCGTCCTCGTCGAAAGCCCGACCTACATGGGTGCTACGACGGCTTTTGCCGTTAACTTTCCGAATTTCGTCGAAGTCGAAACAGACGACAAGGGCATGGTTCCGGAAGCCTTGGAAGCAGCTATCGAAAAATACGGTGACCGCGTCCGCCTGATGTACGTCATCCCGGAATTCCAGAACCCGACAGGCATCACCTGGCCCCTGGAACGCCGCAAAGCCATCATGGACATCATGAACAAACACGATATCCCCATCATCGAAGACGACCCGTATGGCGAACTCCGCTATGAAGGCGAAACGATGCCGACTTTGAAATCCCTCGACACACAGGGCAATGTCATCTTCCTCGGCTCCTTCTCCAAGATTTTCATGCCGGGCCTGCGTATCGGCTGGATGGTCGCTGCCCATGACATCCTGGAAAAGGCCGTCATGCTCAAACAGACTGTCGACTTACAGACGTCGTCCTTCGCGCAGCGCCAGGCTTCGTACTATATCGATATGTACGACCTCGACGCTCATGTCAAACAGATCCGTGCCCTCTATGGCAAACGCCGTACCCTCATGTACGACTCCATGAAGAAATACTTCCCCGAAGGCGTTTCCTTCACTTATCCGGAAGGCGGCCTGTTTACGTGGGTTACCTTGCCGGAAGGCCTCGATGCCAAGGCTATGATGCCGGAAGTCATCGAAAAGAAAGTCGCTTACGTACCGGGTGGTGCTTTCTATCCGAACGGCGGCCATGCCAACCACTTCCGCCTGAACTATTCCAACATGCCCGAAGACCGCATCGTCGAAGGAATTAAACGCCTGGCTGAAGTTTTGAAAGAAAAAATTGCCAAATAATTAAATTTTAAGGAAATGAGACGCTCTCTCGTGAGGGCGTCTTTTCTTTTGCAAATTTTTTTAAATTTTTTTTACAGTTATTATTTAATATTTTTTTAGCCGGATATTTACTATTATCAGTCCTTCTCGTTATTTACATTTGGTTTATAAAGGTTGTACAAAACGTAACATAATAATAACGCAAACGTTTAATTGCATAAAAGTAATTTTGATGATACTATGTAGACATAGATAAACGCGTGATTCATATAACCTGAAGGAGTGATTGATATGCATTTTTCCGACTTAGCCATGAACTTGAAAGCATCTGAAATCCGTGAACTCTTGAAACTGACGACCATGCCGGAAGTCATTTCTTTCGCTGGCGGCCTGCCGGCACCGGAACTGTTCCCGACGGAACAATTGAAGAAAGTCGACGATGCTATCCTGACCAAAGAAGGCCGCGAAGCCCTGCAGTACGGCACGACGGAAGGGTACAACCCCTTGCGCAAACAGATTGCAGCCCGCATGAAACAGGCTTTCATGGTCGACTGCGATATCGACAACATCACTATTACGTCTGGGTCCCAGCAGGGCCTGTCCATGCTGGCCCAGATCTTCATTAACCCGGGCGACGTCGTCCTCGTCGAAAGCCCGACGTATCTCGGCGCCCTCAATGCCTTTAAGCTCTGCAAACCGGAATTCGTCGAAGTGCCGACGGACGAAAAAGGTATCATCCCGGAAGAATTAGAAAAGATTTTGGAAAAATACGGCGACCGCGTCCGCATGATGTACGTCATCCCGGAATTCCAGAATCCGACGGGCATCACCTGGCCCGTAGAACGGCGCAAGGCTTTCATGGACCTCATCAACCGCTATGACTTCCCGGTCCTCGAAGACGATCCCTATGGCGAACTGCGCTATGACGGCGATAAGGTACCGTCCCTGAAGTCGATGGATACCAAGGGCAATATCATTTTCCTCGGCTCGTTCTCGAAAATCCTCATGCCGGGCCTGCGTATTGCCTGGATGGTAGCCGATCCGGTCATCATCGATAAAGTCGTCAAGCTGAAACAAGCCGTCGACCTCCAGGCGTCGTCTTTCGGCCAGCGCCAGACGTCGTATTACATTGATATGTTCGACCTCGATGAACACGTCGCTAAGATCAAGGCTCTCTATAAGAAACGCCGCGACCTGATGTGCGACTCGATGAAGAAATATTTCCCTGAAGGCATCACCTTTACATACCCCGAAGGCGGCCTGTTCACGTGGGTAACGCTGCCGGAAGGCATGGACGCCAAAGAACTCATGCCGAAAGTCCTGGCTAAGAACGTTGCCTACGTGCCGGGCGGTCCCTTCTACCCCCACGGCGGCAATGCCAACCACTTCCGCCTGAACTACTCCAACATGCCGGAAGACCGCATCGTCGAAGGTATCAAACGCCTGGCTGACGTCTTGAAAGAAGAATTGGCAAAATAAGGCTAAAGATGATATGATATAAAGGAGCTGTCGCTTACGACAGCTCCTTTTAATGTTAATCGTAGGTCGTTCATCGTAGGTCGTATGGAGTAAAAAAATAACACCCACCACGACGAACGATGAACTACGAACGAAAAACTTTTTTCGTTTTTTATAGATGGGTTGATTTTGATGGAACTTGAATCTCTTTTGAAACAATATTTCGGCTATACGTCGTTCCGGCCGGGCCAGCACGAGGTCATCCAGACCCTCCTCGATGGCCGTGACTGTCTGGCCATCATGCCGACGGGGGCAGGGAAGTCGATCTGCTTCCAGCTGCCGGCCTTGATGATGCCCGGCGTGACTTTGGTCATTTCGCCGCTCATTTCCCTCATGAAGGACCAGGTCGACAGCCTGGTCAACCAGGAGATACCGGCGACGTACATCAACAGCCAGTGTACCTTTGAAGAAGCCAAGGCCCGCTTCGCCGCCATCCGCGCCGGCCGGGTCAAACTGATCTATATTTCACCGGAACGCCTGGAAAACGAATTCTTTACGTCGTTCATGCAGAGCCTGCCCATTTCCATGTTCATCATCGACGAAGCCCACTGCGTATCCCAGTGGGGCCACGATTTCCGGCCCAGCTACTGTGCCATCAGGGACTGGATCGCCGCCCTGCCCAGTCGGCCTGTCGTCGGGGCCTTTACGGCGACGGCGACGGAAAAGGTCAAGGAGGACATGATGAACCTCCTGGGGCTGGAAAAGGAACGCATCTTCATCGGCGGCTTTGACCGGCCGAACCTGTATTTCCGCGTCGTCCGGACCAACCGCAAGCTCGAATTCGCCTTGTCCTACGTCCAGCAGCATAAGGAAGACAGCGGCATCATCTATGCGGCGACGCGCAAGGAAGTGGACCGGGTCTATGAAGAACTGACGCGGCGGGGCATCCGGGCTGGCCGTTACCATGCCGGCCTCAGTGACGACCTGCGCCGGACCATGCAGGATGCCTTCACCTATGACCGGCTCCAGGTCATCGTCGCTACCAACGCCTTCGGCATGGGCATCGACAAGAGCAATGTCCGCTACGTCATCCACTACCAGATGCCCAAGAACATCGAAAGCTACTATCAGGAAGCCGGCCGGGCCGGCCGCGACGGGGCGCCGGGGGAATGTATCCTCCTTTTCAGACGCCAGGATATCATGATCCAGAAGTTCCTCATCGAGCAGTCCGTCCACGACCCGCAGCAGCAGGCCGTCGAATTCCGCCTGCTCAACGCCATGGTCCGCTACTGCGAAGGCAATCACTGCCTGCGCCATTATATCCTGACCTATTTTGGCGAACATCCGTCATGGCAGCGCTGCGAGAAATGCG
This sequence comes from uncultured Megasphaera sp., assembly GCA_902388315.1. Taxonomy (GTDB): domain Bacteria; phylum Bacillota; class Negativicutes; order Veillonellales; family Megasphaeraceae; genus Megasphaera. The sequence continues at coordinate 4,467 of CABMPA010000102.1, forward strand.
GCAACTGCGACCAGGAGACGGTCGAAGAAGACATGACCGAACAGGTCCGCAGCATCTGCCTCTGCGTCGACGAATTGAAAGGGCGCTTCGGCCTGACGATGGTCTGCGACATCTTGAAGGGCAGCCAGAACGCCAAAGTCCGCCGCTATGGCTTTGAACACAATTCGGCCTTCGGCATGCTCGGCGACTTCACTTTGTCCGAAATCCGCGACATGGTCCGCCAGTGCATCGACGACGGCTATCTCGACCAGTCCGACGGCAAATATCCCGTCGTCTCCCTGACGGCCGACGGACGACAGGCCCTCAGCGGCCAACGGCGCATCGTCCAGCAGAAAGTCGTCGCGGCTGAACCCGTGCCGGAACTGCCCAGGCGCCAGCAGAAGCGCCGTGCCGGGGCCATCGACGAAGACGCCCTGCGGCCGCTCTTCGACACCCTGCGGGCGGTCCGCCTGGAGCTAGCCAAAGACGAGCACATCCCGCCGTTCGTCATCTTTTCTGATGCGACCTTGTGGGATATGGCCGCCCTCAAGCCGGACAGCCTGGAGGCCATGAGCGACATCAAGGGCGTAGGCAGCTTTAAGCTCCATAAATACGGGCGCCAGTTCGTCAGCGCCATCCAGTCTTACATAGATAACCATTGATTTTTTTGAGGTGACATACATGAGCATTGCCGATACACAATATCTGAATATCGTCGAAAATATCCTCGACCACGGCTATTTCGACAACAACCGCACGGGGGTGCGGACGTACAAACTGCCCCACCAGATCATGCAGTTCGATTTGGAAAAAGAATTCCCCATCTTGACGACAAAGTTCGTCGCCTTCAAGACGGCCGTCAAGGAAATCCTCTGGATCTGGCAGCTCCAGAGCAACGACGTGCGGGAACTGCAGAAGATGAACTGCCACGTCTGGGATGAATGGATGCGGCCGGACGGCACCATTGGCAAGGCCTATGGCTATCAGATCCGCAAGTATAAACAGGTCGACAAGCTCCTGGACATGCTGAAGAACGATCCCCAGAACCGGCGCATGATCGTGTCCCTATGGAATATCGAAGACCTGCCGGACATGGCCCTCCAGCCCTGTGCCTACCAGACCTTATGGGATGTCACTGACGGCCGCCTGAACTGCATGCTCATCCAGCGCAGCGGCGACATGGGCCTGGGCGTGCCTTTCAACATGACCCAATATGCCGTCCTCATCCATCTCATCGCCCAGTCCGTCGGCCTGCGGCCGGGCCTGTTCACGCACGTCATCAACAACGCCCACGTCTATGAGAACCACATCCAGGCCATGAAGACCCAGCTGGCCCGCCGCGACCAGGCCTTCCCGGCACCGAAGCTGGTCCTCAATCCCGATGTCCGCGATTTCTATGATTTCACCATCGACGACATCGCCCTGGACAACTACCAGCATTTGGGCAAACTGCCCATGGAGGTGGCCGTCTGATGATCCATCTCATTGCAGCTGTCGACAAATGCGGCGGAATCGGCAAGGATAATGACCTCTTATGCCATATTTCAGCCGACTTAAAACGTTTTAAATCCCTCACTATGGGCCATACGATGATTATGGGCCGCAAGACCTTCGAGAGCCTGCCCGGCGTCCTGCCCGGCCGGCCGCACTGGGTCCTGACCCGTCAAAAGGACTACACGGCCAGCCATGAAGCCGTCACTATCTTCCACAGCGTCGAAGCCCTGCAGCAGGCCATGGTGGATGGGGAAGACTACTTCGTCATCGGCGGCGCTGCCATGTACCGGGAATTCCTGCCCCTGGCCGACAGCCTCTACCTGACGGAAATCGACGAAGCCTTCGACGGCGCCGATACGTTTTTCCCCGAGTGGGATAAAAGTGCCTGGACGGAACAAAACAGGGAAATGCACCGTGCAGATGAACAGGAAAAATATACTTTTTCTTTCGTCCACTATGTCCGCCGTTTCGATTGACATTGTTAGGCCGTTATGTTACACTAACGAAAGAGCTACAAGATAGCTGGAATTGTTTTTTTAGGAGGATTTTGTTATGCACGGTAAAGTAAAATGGTTTAGCGCAGAAAAAGGTTATGGCTTCATCGAAAGAGAAGATGGCGGCGACGTTTTCGTTCACTTCTCCGCTATCCAGGAAGATGGCTTCAAATCCTTGACCGAAGGTCAGGAAGTTGAATTCGATATCGTTGAAGGTGCGCGCGGACCGCAGGCAGCTAACGTAGTTAAATGCTAATCGGAAAGTAAAATAGACCTTTTAAGGGGCTCACAGGAGGGTTTCGGCCAGCCTGTGCGGCCCTTTTTTTTGCACTGTATGACTGTATAAAAACACGAAAAAGTTTGCATAAATACTTGCAATATTCATGCGGCTGTGCTATGATATATCCATCGAACAAGTTCAGGTCTTAATTTATTGGAGGATGGATATACATGAAACATGCAAATAGCTTCGCAGATTATACAGCAGATGAATTGAAGGGCATTTTATTACTGGCTGAAAAGATCAAGCAGCATCAGGATGATTACAGTCATATCCTGGATGGCAAGAAATTATATACGCTCTTTGAAAAGACGTCGAACCGGACGTATCTTTCTTTTTCCATCGGCATGGAAGAATTAGGCGGCAAAGCCTATAACCAGTTGTGGAAAGACAGCAATTTCACCATCGGCGACCTCATGAGCGAAGTCAAATACGTCTGCCGCAACGTCGACTGCATCATGGGCCGGTTCAAGAAAGCCGAAACGACGGAAGGCTTCATGAAGAACGCCACGGTCCCGGTCATCAACGGCTGTGACAATACGTTCCACCCGACGCAGGCCCTGGCCGACATGCTGACGCTCTACGAAAAGACCGGCCATTTTGAAGCTAAGGTCCTCTACATCGGCGCCAAGAACAATACATACAACTCTCTCAGCGAAATCGTCACCAAGATGGGCGGTATGATGTACGGTCTGACGCCGTTCAGCCAGGTCACCAACGTACCGGACGATTTCTACGACAAACTGACGGCTACGGGCCATTATAAGGAACTGCCGACGGACATTTCCAAAGAAGACCTGAAGAAAGTCGTTGCCGACGTGGACTGCGTCTATACCGACACCTGGGTCGA
>CABMPA010000103.1 GCA_902388315.1 uncultured Megasphaera sp.
GGGCCGCAAGATCAATGCCAAAGTCGTCACTAACGACTATAACCTGAATAAAGTCGCCGCCCTCCAGGGCGTGGCCGTCCTCAACATCAACGACCTGGCCAATGCCCTGAAACCGGCCCGCATCCCTGGGGAACACATGAATGTCCTCATCGTCAAGGCCGGCAAGGAAGAAAACCAGGGCGTCGCTTATCTTGATGACGGCACGATGATCGTCGTCGAAGATGGCCAGAAATACATCGGTTCTACCGTGCCCGTAACGGTGACGTCTGTCCTGCAGACGTCGGCTGGGCGCATGATATTCGTCAAGATTGCAAATGAGTAGGTGAAATATGTGAAAGTATCTGTCATTGTCGTAGCGGCCGGCACAGGGAGCCGCTTCGGTTACGAGCGGAACAAGCTCTTCTATCCCTTGTGCGGCGAGCCCGTCCTGACCCATACCCTGCGCCACATCTTTGCGGCCCGGTCGGTCAGTGAGGTGGTCATCGTCCATTCCCGCGTCGATGAGAAGGAAATCCGCCGCCTCGTCGATGAACTCCATCCCATCCAGCCCGTGCGCTACGCCCTGGGCGGCGCCGAACGGGAAGATTCGGTCTACAACGGCCTCATGGCCGTCGGCCGCGACATGGATGTGGTCATGGTCCACGACGGGGCCCGGCCCTTTGCCGGTCCGGACTGGTATGACCAGGGCGCGGCCATGATGGAAACGGCCAGGGCTGCCATTTACGGCATCCCCCTCAAGGATACGGTCAAGGTCCGCGGCGACGACGGCCGACTCCATACGCTGAACCGCAGCCGCCTGGTCGCGGCCCAGACGCCGCAGATCTTTCACCGCGACCTGCTCATCGAAGCTCATGAACATGCCCAGGCTGAGGGCATCCAGGCCACGGACGATGCGTCTTTGGTCGAAGCCCTGGGCGTACCCGTGGTCATCCTCGAAGGGAGCGAGAAGAACCGCAAGGTGACGACGCGCGACGACATTCCCATCCTGTCCCTGTACATGAAGGGGAAGGAAGTTCAGCGCATCGGCACGGGCTATGACGTCCATCGCCTGAAAGACGGGCGGCGCCTGGTCCTGGGCGGCGTCGAGATTCCCTTTGAACGGGGCCTCGACGGGCATTCCGATGCCGACGTCGTCATCCATGCCATCATGGATGCCCTGCTGGGAGCCGCCGGGCTCCGCGATATCGGGACGTATTTTCCCGATACGGACCAGGCCTTCAAGGATATTTCCAGCCTGGTCCTCCTGGAAAAGGTCCGCCACCTGCTGCGGGAGAAATGCTGCCGCATCGTCAACCTCGACGTGACCTTACTGGCACAGCGGCCGAAAATCAAGCCCTATGTGCCGCAGATGATCGCTAATATTGCCGAGGCCCTGCGTATCCCCAAGGCCGCTGTCTCCGTCAAGGCGACGACGACAGAGAAACTGGGGTTCGTCGGCCGGGAAGAAGGCATGGCAGCCCAGGCGGCAGCCATGGTCCTTAGCTATCAATAATATACATATATAGTCTTTAGGAGGAATTTTTTATGTCACAGGAAGTACGCGTTCGTTTTGCTCCGAGCCCGACAGGCCCGTTCCACATCGGCGGTGCCCGTTCGGCACTGTTCAACTACCTCGTTGCCAAGCACAACCACGGCAAGTTCGTCGTCCGCATCGAAGATACGGACCGCAAGCGTTCGACGTCGGAATCGGAAGAGAACATCAAGGAAGCCCTGAAATGGCTGGGCATCACTTGGGATGAAGGTATCGACGTCGGCGGCCCCGATGGCCCGTACCGCCAGACCGAACGCCTGGGCATTTATCAGAAATATACGGAAAAGCTCTTGGCTGAAGGCAAGGCTTACTATTGCTTCTGCACGCCGGAAGAACTGGAAGCGGAAAAGCAGGCCCAGATGGCTAAAGGCGAAACGCCGGTCTACTCCGGCAAATGTGCCGACCTGCCCAAGGAAACGGTCGAACAGTACCTCAAAGAAGGCCGTCCCCATGTCATCCGCATCAAGACGCCGAAGAACGAAACGATTGAACTGGACGACCTCGTCCGCGGCCACGTATCCTTCGACTCCAACAACGTCGGTGACTTCGTCATCGTCAAATCCGATGGCATCCCGGTCTATAACTACTGCGTCGTCCTCGACGATGCCCTCATGCACATCACCCACGTCATCCGTGCTGAAGAACACTTGTCCAACACGCCGCGCCAGCTGGTCATCTACAAGGCCCTGGGCTTTGAAGCGCCGCAGTTCGCCCACGTATCGCTCATCCTCGGCGCCGACAAGAAGAAGATGAGCAAGCGCCATGGGGCTACATCGGTCCAGCAGTACCGCGACATGGGCTACCTGCCGGACGCGTTGGTCAACTTCCTGGCTCTCCTCGGCTGGACACCGGAAGGCGATCAGGAAATCTTCAGCCGCGACGAACTCATCGAACAGTTCACCCTCGACCGCGTCGCCAAGAACCCGGCCGTCTTCGATATCGAAAAGCTGAACTGGATCAACTTCCATTACATGAAACAGCTCGATGAAGACCAGCTCTACGCCGTCTGCCTGCCGCACCTGCAGAAGGCCGGCTATGCCAGTGAAAATCCGGACGAAAAAGAAGCAGCCTGGCTGAAAGCCGTTTGCGCTGCCATGCGCGAACACGTCCAGTACGGCGCCCAGATTGTCGACGCTGCCAAGGTCTTCTTCACCGACGACTATGCGCCGGAAAATGAAGAAACGGCGGCTGTTCTCCAGGAAGAAACGGCTCCGTCCGTCCTCCAGATGTTCCGCGATGAACTGGCTGCCCTCGACGACGTTACGCCCGACACGGTACAGCCCTTGTTCAAGAAAATCCAGAAGGGCCTCAAGGTCAAAGGCAAGTTCGTTTACATGCCTATCCGCGTCGCCATCACCGGCGTCATGCACGGCCCGGACCTGAACGTCATCGTCGCCCTCATGGGCCGCGACAAAGTCCTGGCCCGCCTGGACAAAACACTGGCATAAAAAAACTTGACATAATTCAGATTATTGGGTACTATATACATACATATTAATTAATAATATGTATCAAATAAGAATCTGCGATGATCAAAATGAGTTGCAGTGGCATCCGACAGAGAGGAAGGGTCACGGCTGAGAGCCTTTCCAGGTCATAAAACTGCAATGCTGCCTTTGTGAGCAGGCCGGGTGAAAGGAGTAATCCGGTCCGGGTGCGCCCGTTACTGCGCAGCAAAGATTACGGCACTGCCGTAAAAACAGAGTGGAACCACGGGCCACCGTCTCTGTCATCGGGGATGGTGGCTTTTTTGTTCAAATTTCAGGGAGGTTACCGTATGAGAGAACTGAAAGTATATAATACATTGACCCGCAAGAAAGAAACCTTCGTGCCCGTTACGCCGGGACAGGTCAAGATGTATGTCTGCGGCATCACGCCGTACAATCATTCCCACATGGGCAATGCCCGTCCCTTCGTCACGTGGGATGTCATCAAACGCTATCTGGAACACTTGGGCTATGAAGTCACGCACATCCAGAACTTCACCGATGTCGACGACAAGATCATCAACGCCGCCAACGGCGAAGGCGTTACATGGGATACCATTTCCAACCGCTATATCGCATCGTACTTCGATGTCATGGACAAGCTCCATATCCGCCGGGCCGACAAATATCCCCGCGTTTCGGAACACATGGATGAAATCATCCACATGGTCCAGACCCTCATCGACAAGGGCTATGCCTACGTCATCGACCATGATGTATACTACAGCGTCGAAAAGTTTGACGACTACGGCGAATTGAGCGGCCGCAGCCTCGACGACATGATGGCCGGCGCCCGCATCGAAGTCGACGACCGCAAACATAATCCCATGGATTTCGCCCTCTGGAAAGGCGCGAAACCCGGTGAACCTTCGTGGGACAGCCCCTGGGGCAAAGGCCGTCCGGGCTGGCACATCGAATGCTCGGCCATGAGCAATAAATACCTCGGCGATACTTTCGACTTCCATGGCGGCGGCAGCGACCTCATCTTCCCGCACCATGAAAATGAAATCGCCCAGTCCGAAGCCTTTACGGGCCAGAAACCGATGGTCAAGTATTGGCTCCACAACGGTTTCATCACCATCAACTCGGAAAAGATGAGCAAGTCCCTCAACAACTTCTTCCTGGTCAAGGACGTCCTGGAACACTACAGCCCCGATGCCCTGCGCTTCTTCCTTATTTCCAACCACTACCGCAGCCCCTTGGACTTCAGCGACGAACGGCTGGAAGAAATGACGCGTAGCCTTGAACGCCTGGGTACGGCTATCGACAACGTCCTGGAACTCCTGGCTATGCCGGCCGGTGCCAAATCGCCGGAAGCCCAGCAGCTCCTGGAAACGGCTCACAAAGATGAAGAAGACTTTGAAAACGCCATGTGCGACGACTTCAATACGGCCCTGGCCAGCGCCGCCATGTTCGACCTGGCCAAGAACGTCAATATCTTCAAGAATGCCGTCGTCAACAACGGCGTTCCCGTCGATTCGGCCGCTATGTCGGAAGTCAAACGCGTCTTCAAGACCTTCACGGACATCCTGGGTATCCTCGAAGACCGCTGGACCGGCAAGAAGGAAGACGCCAGCAGCAAGGACTACGACGACCTCATGCAGGCCATCCTCGACATCCGTCAGGAATGCCGCGCCCAGAAACAGTACGCCCTGGCCGACGCCATCCGCGATAAACTGGCTGCCCTTGGCATCACCATCGAGGATTCGCCGCAGGGAGCGCGTTGGAAAAAGTGAAATTCAAACAACTGCAAGCACTGAAGAAACGGGCCTACCAGGCCTTTGCGGATGGCAGGCGCCTGGATGTGCCCGACCAGGATGCGGCCCATCTCGACTCGATTAACCTGGCCTTTGTCGGCGATGCCTATTACGCCCTGACCTTACGCAAACGCCTGGTGGAAACGGGCATCCCCCACGTCCAGGTCCTGCACACGCTGGCGGCGGAATTCGTATCCGCCAAGGCCCAGGCCTATGTCTACCGCCGCATCCACGACGGCCTGACCGACGACGAGAAAGCGGTCTGTCAGCGGGCCCGTAACGCCTATACCCTGGCGCCGAAGAGCGCCACTGTCGCCGAATACCACGACAGTACGGCCCTGGAAGCCCTGGTGGGCTATTTGGTCATGGCCGGCCGGCAGGAACGGCTGGATACCATCATGGGCCAGGTATATGAAGAAACGAAAGCCTATTGTAACGAGAAACATGGAGGAATGGAATGAGTGAGGCAAATATCATCATCGGCCGCAACAGTGTCACCGAAGCCCTGAAAGCCGGCCGGTCCATTACCAAGCTGTACGTCGCTGCCGGCAATGAATCGCAGCCGCTGCAGCGCATCCGCGACCTGGCAGACCGGGAGGAGATCCTCGTCGAAGACGTACCCCTGAAGGTCCTCAACCACCTGGCACCGGGCAACCGCCACCAGGGCGTCATCGCCTTTGCCAAGCCCGTGGAATACGCTGATTTGACGGATGTCCTCATCGCTGCCGATGAAAAGGGGAAGGTACCGTTCCTGGTCCTCCTCGACGGCATTGAAGACGTCCACAACATGGGGGCCATCATCCGCACGGCCGAATGTGCCGGTGTCGACGCCGTCCTCCTGCCCAAGCGGCGGACGGCGCCCATCAATGAGACTGTCGGCAAGACGTCGGCCGGGGCTGTCGAATACATGCCCCTCGTACAGATCGGCAACATCGCCCAGACCTTGAAGCAGCTCAAGAAGCGCGGCTTCTGGGTCATCGGCGCCGACATGGATGGCGCGACCGATTATTTCCACAGCTCCCTGACCGACCCGGTCGTCCTGGTCATCGGCAGTGAAGGCCGGGGGATTTCCCACCTGGTCAAGGAAACGTGCGACGTCCTGGTCCAGATTCCCATGTTCGGACACGTCAATTCCCTCAACGCCTCCGTCGCAGCGGCCCTGCTCATGTATGAAGTCGTGCGGCAGCGGCAGGCAGGCGAATAAATTAACATTAGATAAGCGAGGTAACGATTATGCAGGCAGCGTCCAATGCAGAAGAAAGAAATGACCGCTTTGCAGGCATGACCGATGAAGAAATCGTACGCATCGCCCAGGAAGAGAACGATGGCAAGGCGGCCGATTATATCGTCAACAAGTATCGCAACTTCGTCAAATCCAAAGCCCGCGCCTACTTCCTGGTCGGCGCCGACCGGGATGACATCATCCAGGAAGGCATGATCGGCCTCTACAAAGCGACGCGGGATTTTCGCGGCGACAAGCTGTCGTCGTTCCGGGCCTTCGCCGAGTTATGCATTACCCGGCAGATCATCACGGCCATCAAGACGGCGACGCGGCAGAAACACATCCCCCTCAATTCGTATGTGTCCCTCAACAAGCCCGTCTATGAAGACGAATCGGACCGGACCCTGCAGGACATCCTGGCAGGCATCCGCGTCAGCGATCCCGAAGAGCTGGTCATCAGCCGTGAAGAATTCAATGATATCGAACTGAAGATGAACGAAATCCTCAGCGATCTGGAATGGCAGGTCCTGACAGCCTATCTCGACGGCAAATCCTATAACGAGATGTCCCGTCAGCTGCACCGGCACGTCAAGTCCATCGACAATGCCTTGCAGCGGGTCAAACGCAAGCTGGAACATTATCTGGAAACGCGCAATGCCGAAAAGGAAGAAGAACCCGATGAGAAAGGGAAAGAACCTATTGATAGAAAAGCCAAATGAGTGTACAATAATAATGTTAGCGTCATTGTGTGAGGAGGATTAGCGTGATCACAGCATTAGAAATCATCGTTGTCATTTTGGCACTGCTCATCATCGGTGTCGTCGTGGCTCAGAAGAGCAAGACCCAGGGCATGGGCGCCGGTTTCGGCGGCGGTGCGGAAGACTTGTTCGGGAGCCGGGCCCGCGGCATGGATGCCCTGCTTTCCAAACTGACTATCGTCTTGTCGATAGCATTTGCCATTTGTACATTGCTGTTAGGCAGACTGATGCATACTTTTTAATGAATTCTTAGGGGCTGTCGCATATGCGGCGGCTCCTTTTTTCTAACTACTGCGATTGGAGGAGGGGAACTATGGATTTAAAGCTGGCTCATGATATAATAAGTATATGTAATGAAGAAACGGGCGGCGCGACGGTCGAAGACTGTGCCGAACAGCTCGGTATTACCGGCGCCCGGCTGGCTGACGTATTTGACACATTTGAAGAATTAGTGAGGAGTGAGAAACTCATGAGAATCGCAGGGGACCGGTATATCTCGGCCAAACAGCCCCAGGAGATCACCGGTATTTATAAAGGCTATACGCCGACGTTCGGCTTCGTCCTCAGTCAGGACCTGACAGAAGACGTGTACATTGCTGAACAGAACCGCCATACGGCCATGAATAATGATAAGGTCACGGTCCGCATCCTTCACAGCGGCGATGGCCGGCACAAGCAGGAAGGGGAAATCGTATCCATCGTCGAACGGGCCAA